>CAKUJA010000038.1 GCA_934661135.1 uncultured Oscillospiraceae bacterium | reverse complement strand
GGGTCTGGGAGCAGTTCCAACACATCGTGCAACCTCCGATCTTCCGCCGCACCTTGTAGGTGCGGACGCCCTTGTCCGCCCGCTTTTTCCGGTTTCCTCTGCACCGAAAGGAACGCTTTTTTGAACTCATTCTTTTCTTTCTCTGAAAAGAGGCGAAAAGAACGGGGCGCAAACGTTCTCTTTTGCTCTTTCAAAGAGCCATCCCTTGCAGCAGCTCCACTACTGCCCCGGCCAGCGGCAGCAGCGTATACACCGCGAGGATCGTTCCGCCCACCTCGGCGGCCTTTCCGAGCGCCTGCTGCCCCGCGTCCTTGCAAAATGCCGCGGAAAACTGCGTCAGCAGTCCGATTCCCGCCGTTTTCAAAACCGGCGCAAATACCGCGGAATTCAGTCCGGACAGCTCGGCCAGCCGCTCGATAAACGCCAGCACCGGCGATATAATTGTCAGTGCGCCCACCAGCAGTGCTGCGCCGGCCGCCAGCGCCAGCAGCAAGGCCTGTCCCGCGCTCTGCTGTCGGAGCAGGCCGCAGAGCAGTGCGCAGATCACCGCAAACGCGGCAAATTTCCATCCTTCCATCGCTAAAATTGAAACAAATCCTTGACGAGGTCAAACAGTGCCGCAATCCGCTGCACCACGATCATCAGCACCACAACCAGCGCCGCCAGCGACGTCATCGTCGCCTGCTCCTCCCGTCCGGAGCGGATGAGCACCTGGTTGAGAATCGAGACAATGATGCCGACGGCAGCAATCTTAAAAATCAGATCAATGTCCATATTCAGAGCAAAATCACCGCCAGCGCCAACCCTGCACAGATTCCGATGGTCTCATAGCTCCGGCAGCGCGCACGGCTGCCGGCCAGCAGCGTGTCCAGCTCCGCCTGCAAGCGCACCTTCGCCAGATCGACAGCGCGACTCTGTCCGCCGAGGTCAAATTTTCCGAGCGACAGGCCAAGGCTTTCCAGGCTTTGTCGTGTCTGTCCGCTCAGGCGCAGTCCGCGCGTCTGCGTCAGTGCGTCGCGCAGCGCTTGCTGCGGCGGCAGGCTTGCGTTGCCCAGCATCGCGTCCCCACAGCGGGCAAACAGTGCCGCAGTCGTCCGTTCCCCCTGCTGCCCGAGTGCTGCAAAAAGCTGCGGCAGCGGCGTCAGATTGCACTCCATTTCGCTTTTCATGTAGTCCAGCGCTGTAATCAGCGCGGTGAGCTGCCGAATCTGTGCGCGTACCTCCGCCGCGAACCCGAATCCCGCTGCGCTTGCCGCAACGACAATTGCTAAAATTCCAAGCAATTTCATCCGTATCCCAACCTTTCCTCCGAAAACGTCTGATCCGGGCGCAGCACCAGCGCCCGCCGGAATACGCCCGTCGCCAGCAGCTCACGGTAGAGCCGCCGCTGGTGCAGCTCGTCCGTGTTCGCGGCGTGCGCCGTTGCCAGCAGCCGTACGCCGCAGTAGGAGCATTTCTCGAGCGCCCGCACATCCTCCTCCGCGCTGATCTCGTCCACCGCAATCCAGTCCGGCGCCATTGTGCGCAGCAGCCGCTCGATTGCCGCTTGCTTGCCGCATCCGCGCAGCACATCCACATTTTGCCCGAGATCAAATGCCGCAATTTCGCCGCGCTCATCCGCAACGCAAACGCACTGTCCCCGCTCACTTAGCGCTCGAATGCAGTTCCGCAGCAGCGTCGTCTTTCCGCTGCCTGGGCAGCCGATAATCAGAAGATTGTCGTCCAGCCGCGAACGGAGCCGCATTGGTTCGATCGAAACATCGTGCGCAACGCGGATGTTGAGCGACGTGATGTCTTTCATGCCGTAGGTTTCACCGCTGCGCTGCACGCACGTGCCGCAGATGCCGATGCGGTGTCCACCAGGCAGCGTCACATAACCGTCGCGCAGCGTCTCCTGTGCGCTGTATGCGGACTGCCGAGTGGCAGCCGCAAGAACCGCTTCCAGTTCGGCCGCAGTAACCACCGCAGAAGCTGCTGCGGCAATCTGCGGAAGTAGTTGCGGCAGTGTGGTAAATCCCGCCACGGCTTTGAGCAGCATCGGTTGCCCGGCGCGCAGCCGCAGCTCTTGCACAATATCCCAGCGCAGCGCCCGCAGAGCTTGCGCATATCGCGGCGGGAGCACGTCCAAAATTGCGTTTGGCATTTGCATCGTTCCTTTCGCTACATCCTATGCTTCCCCCGGCGCAATATGCATACGGCTTGACTTTCCGCGGTGCGCATTGTAAAATAGCAAAACAGATTGAATATCGTTACGTCTCGGTGGCGCAGTGGATAACGCAACCGCCTCCTAAGCGGTAGATCGGAGGTTCGAATCCTCTCCGGGACGCCACGTCGCTGCGGACTGCATATCGTTCGCAGCGATTTTCTATGCTCCGCATAAAAAGTCGATTCTCATTCATTTCGTCGCAGCTCCTTTCAAAATTGCAATTGCTTCGTTGGGTTACAATTTTGCGGTGCTGCCCCAAATGATCATTGCATTCAAGCGCAAGAAAAGAAGCAAAAAAGCATCCGCATCGAAATTGATGCGGATGCTTTCGTCAGCGAAGGGTTCCCTCTCCGCCCATCAGCTTGCATAGCTCCTCAATGCGCTCCACTGGAAATGGCGGCGCGCAGAGCGGCTTGAGTGCAATGCTCATGAGCTTCATCGGGTTGTCGTCGGCTGCAATCCGGTTGGAGTGCAGTGTGCTGCAGCGACGGCAGCGGTGGACAATCGCCCATTCCCCGCCCTTCCGCACCCAGACGGCGACCGGATCCATTATCCCGCCGCATTCCGCGGCGCGGTCTCCCGGTTCATCGTCGACGTGCAGGCTGCTCAGGCAGTTCGGGCAGTGGTTGCGGTGGCTGCTTCCGGCGTTCTCCGGTAAGACGGTTCTCCCGCACACCTTGCAGACAAAGCTGTTGCGGCAGGCGTGCGTCTTGTAATAGCCGGACGTGTACTGTTGCTTCTTGTGTTCTCGGTTCATGGTTGCTCCTCCGAAGCGGGACGGTTCCCGGGAGGAACGGCGGGTGGGATTTGCCGGCCTCCCGGTTACCCAACACGCTCCGGTCGTAATGCGTAAAGGTTCAAACAAATACCTCAAAATTCAGATTCCGGCTGTGCCGGTAATTTCATTATAGACCTGACGCATCAGCTTCGTCAAGCGGCTTTTTACCAGGTCGCTTGAATCTATGCCGTGTTCGTGGTATGATACCTTCAAGCAACCGATGATTCAATCATCGGCTGCGCAAAAGGAGGAATCATACCATGGATGCAAAAACACGGTTTTTACGCTATGTGACCTATTACACGACGTCTGACGAATCCACCGGCACGTCGCCCTCCACCGCGCGCCAGAAGGAGCTCGGCACGCTGCTGATGCGGGAGCTTGCCGACATCGGTCTGCAAGCCATCACGATGGACGCCTGCGGCAACGTGATTGCCACGCTTCCCGCCAATACGAAAGCAGCGGCGCCGGTGCTCGCGCTGATTGCGCACATGGACACCGCGCCGGACGCACCCGGAGAAAATGTCAAACCACGCATCGTGCACTACGAGGGCGGCGACATCCCGCTGAACGATACCGTTTCCCTGACCGAGGCGCTCTGCCCCGGCTTGGGCGCGCACGCCGGCGAAGATCTGATCGTGACCGACGGCACCACGCTTCTCGGCGCCGACGATAAGGCCGGCATCGCCGAGATTATGGCGGCGGTGGAGATTCTCGCGAAGGGCGACCGTCCGCATGGCGAGGTGCGCGTTATCTTCACGACCGACGAGGAGATCGGCAACGGCGTCGACGGCCTTGACGTGCCGTCGCTTGGCTGCGACTTCGGCTACACGCTCGACGGCGGCCCCGTCGACGAGCTGGAATTTGAAAACTTCAATGCGGCCGACGCCTATCTCACCGTCCACGGCATTGGCGTCCATCCCGGCAGCGCCAAAAACGTCATGGTCAATGCCTGCGGCGTCGCCTGTGCGTTCCACGCCATGCTCCCGCAGGATGAGGTTCCCGAAAAGACGGACGGCTACGAAGGCTTTTTCCATCTGCACCAGATGGACGGCTGCCTGACCGAGGCGCACCTGCGCTATCTGATCCGCGACTTTGACCGCACGTCGTTTGAAGCGCGCAAGGCGCAATTCCTCCGCTGTGCGGACGAAATCAACCGCAAATACGGCGCTGGCACGGCAGAAGCTCGTGTGGTTGACAGCTATTACAATATGCGCGAGAAGATTGAGCCGCACATGGAGCTCATCGACCGCGCCAAGGCAGCCTTTGCGCGTCACGGCATCGCGCTCTGCTGCAAGCCGATCCGCGGCGGTACCGACGGCGCCCGCCTGAGCTGGGACGGACTTCCCTGCCCGAACCTGCCCACCGGCGGCTACAATTACCATGGCATCCGCGAGTGGATTCCGGTCGACAGCCTGCGCCTGATGACGGACGTGGTCGTCGATCTGGTCAGCAGCTTTACGGCGCCGCTCGAAGAACTTGTGAACTAAAAGGAGAAACCGTTATGGATCCCATCTACGAAATCGAATTGGAAGACTGCCCATTCTGCGGCGGCGTCGGCGCAATGCAGGACGAGGGCGGCTGGTGCCTGTATGTCGAGTGCGTCGACTGCGGCGCGCATACCGCCCATACCGCCTACCGGACGCCGGAGGAACGGCTGGAAGCGGCAAAAACGGCCGCGCAGCTCTGGCACGTCGGTAAGGTCATCGGCTCCGGCGTCGGTGAATAAACAAAGAGCCACCTTCGCGTTCAATCAAGCAGCTTTCCAAACTTGATACGTTTGAAAAACTGGACGGGCAGCGGGGCGAAAAGACTTTTTCGACATACTGAAAGGCTCTGAGCGCCGCAGCGCTCAGAGCCTTTACCATTGTATTTCTCATGTCAGAGTAACCGATGATTGATTCCGCAGTTACCAGAGCAGTGCGCCGACGCCGTGGCTCAGCACCAGCATGAGAATCCCGGCAACGGCAACGCCCGCGCCGATGACCGGCAGCGCATACCGCAGCCGCAAATCGCGCAGTCCCGCAATCAGCGCACCAGTCCATGCGCCGGTTCCCGGCAGCGGAATTGCGACGAGGATAAACAGGCCGAGCATCTCATATTTCCGGTAAAGCTCAATCTTTTTGTGCGCGTGCCGCTCGATCCATGCCGCCAGCGCACCGAGCTTTCCGCCGCGCTGCGCCATCCAGCCGAGGACCCGCCGAACAAACACAATCACAAACGGCACCGGGATTAAATTGCACACCACGCAGATCAGATACAGCGGAATCACAGGAATCCCCATTGCCAGTCCCACCGGCAGCGCACCGCGCAGCTCCACCACCGGCGCCATTGCCAGCAGCGCACAGACCAGAATGTTATGTGCCATCAGTTCTCGCGGTTGTAGCCGAAGTTGGAGATCAGGTAGTCACTGTCGCGCCAGTGCTCCTTCACGCGCACCCATGTCTGAAGATAGACCTTCGTGCCCATGAAGCGCTCGCAGTCGGCGCGCGCGGCAGAGCTGATCTTTTTCAGCATCTCCCCGTGCTTGCCGATGATAATCCCCTTGTGGCTCTGCTTTTCGCAGTAAATCGTCGCGTCGATGTCGATAATGCCGTCGTCGCGCTCCGAGAATTTCGTGATCTCCACCGCTGTGCCGTGCGGAATTTCCTTTTCCAGGTTCCAAAGCAGCTTCTCACGGATGATCTCCGCCATCACCTGCTTTTCCGGCATATCGGTAACCACATCGTCAGGGAAAAGCTGCGGCCCGGGCTGCGCATACTTTTCACATTCTTCGAGCAGCGTACCGAGTCCGTCGTGCCATTTGGCGCTGATTGGAATGACGGATGCAAAGTCCATGTGTGCGGAGTACGCCGCGATCACCGGCAGCAGAGCCTCTTTTTCCACGGTGTCAATCTTGTTGATGACGAGAATGGTCGGTGCGCCGGACGCCTTGCACTGCTCAATGAGGGCAAGCTCCTGCTCGCCGACGTTTGCAATCGGCTCCACAATCAGCAAAATCGCATCGACGTCGACAATGGACTCCTTCACGACGTTCACCATATAGTCGCCGAGCTTTGTTCTCGGCCGGTGGAATCCCGGCGTGTCGATAAAGACAAGCTGCGTGTCCCCGCGGTTCAAAATGGCGCAGATACGGTTGCGCGTCGTCTGCGGCTTGTGGGATACAATTGCGATCTTCTCGCCGACCAGCGCATTCGTCAGTGTGGATTTGCCGACGTTCGGGCGGCCTGCAATCGTAATCATTGCGGATTTTGTTTTCATTCGTGTTCTCCTTCTTATGCGCGCGGCAGCTCAATTTCCGCAAGAATCGCTTCCTCGCGGGCGCGCATCTGGCGCTTCATCGGCCCCTCGTCCACATGGTCATATCCCAGCAGGTGCAGCACGGAGTGGATTGTCAGGTAACCTACCTCGCGCTCCGCGCTGTGGCCGAACTCCGCCGCCTGCGCCTTCGCGCGCTCGAGCGAGATGGCCATGTCCCCGAGCGGAACCCTCCGCGTCGCCGGGTCGCGGTATTCGCTCCAATCCTCCGGCAGCTCGCCGGGGGTCAGCTCAAACATCGGGAACGACAGCACATCCGTTGCCCGGTCAATGTTGCGGTATGCCTTGTTGATCGCGCGGATGCCTGCGTCGTCGGTGACAAGCACATTGATCTCGCACGGCACGTCCACGCCCTGCACGTCGAGCGCCGCCGTGATGCAGCGCTTGATGTGCTGCCGCACCGGAATCGTGGCGAGTCCCTTCTTTTCACTGGTAATTACAATGGAATGCTTCATTTGAATTTCCTCTTTACAAATTTGCGCGGCTGCTCGGGCGGCCGTGTTTTTTCATAGGCGTCGTAGGCGGCGACAATCCGCTGCACCAGCACATGGCGCACCACGTCGCTGGCCGTCAGCTTGCAGATCTGAATGTCCTCCACGCCGTCGAGCACGCGGATGGCTTCCTTCAGACCGCTTACCTTGTCGCCCGGCAGGTCGATCTGCGTCACGTCGCCGGTGATGACGATCTTTGAGCCGAAGCCAAGGCGCGTCAGGAACATCTTCATCTGCTCGCGCGTCGTGTTCTGTGCTTCATCGAGGATGATGAAGCTGTCGTCCAGCGTTCGCCCGCGCATATAGGCCAGCGGCGCAACCTCGATGTTCCCGCGTTCGAGATACTTGTTGTAGGTCTCCGCGCCGAGCATATCAAACAGCGCGTCGTAGAGCGGGCGCAGATAGGGGTCAACCTTGTTCTGCAAATCCCCCGGCAAAAATCCGAGCCGCTCGCCCGCCTCGACCGCCGGCCGCGTCAGGATGATGCGGTTGACCTCCTTGGCACGGAACGCCGCCACAGCCTGCGCCACAGCGAGATACGTCTTGCCGGTGCCGGCCGGCCCCACGCCGATCGTGATCGTGTTCTTCTCAATCGCCTTGAGATACTTTTGCTGACCGATCGTCTTGGCCTTGACCGGGCGGCCCTTCGCCGTCACGCAGACAACGTCCTTGGCGATCTCGCCGACCTTGTCCTCGTTGCCGGTTTTGACGAGCGAGATGAGGTAGCGCACCTTCTGCTCGTCGATCTCCTCACCCTTTGCCGAGAGCGACAGCAGCGCTTCAATCGCGCGCGCCGCGTAGTCGACCTGCTCGATGTCTCCCTGAATTTTCAGCTCCGTGTCGCGGTTTGTCACCTTGACGCCGAACTCCGCTTCAATCTGCTTGATATTTGCGTCGAACGAGCCAAATACGTCGATAAGCTGCTCGACGCGCTCGGCGTTGATCGTCCGTTCCGTTGTCATAGTACCATCCTTCTTTCAAGGCGCGTCCTGCGCCGCCGGTAAGATGCGCACGGCCTGCGGCCTTGCGATCATTTCCTCACATTCTGCGGTGGTCTCCAGCCGCAGCAGTCCGTCCTCCCGTGCCATCCGGTAGGAAACCTGCTCCACCGTCCCCGCAATCAGGTCGCTGCGGATGCGCTGCACGGCGAGCTGTTCCAGCGCCTCCTGCGCCGCTTCCGGCTCCAGTGCCGTTTCATACGTATCATACGCAATCCGTGTGACAATTTCAAGTCCAATGGGCAGCGAATAGCCGCCCGGCAGCGTGAAAAGTTTTCGCTCTGTTATTTTATCACAAGTCTCCCCCGAATTTCCACTGCTTCCCCAGAGGAAAATTCGTTTTTTTCCAACAAGCAGCGAAACTGACCGCCGCCGCCCGCTCTCCTCGCCCTTCCCTACCACGTTGTCCGGCAGAACCGTCTCCGTCCGCCGCAGCGTTTGGGCGTAGATCTCCGCGCTGGCGGCGCTGACCTGCGTTTTAAATTCCAAATCCGTGTAGGCGGACACCAAAAGCTGTCCCTCCTCCACGGCCTGCCCCGGCGCAACCAGACAGTTTCCCTCGAAGCAGAGCGTTTCCGTAATCACGCCCGCGCGCGAAGCCACAATGTCGCGCGGCGTCCTCCGGTCGGCAACCGGCTCCGTCTCCGGCCGCTCCCGCACCACCACCTCCGCGCACATCCCGTTTTGCGTGACGGTCAGCCATTGCAGCTCCGGGATTCGCAGCAGCATCCGGTTTTTCAGTGCTTGCGGCTTGATCTTCGGTCCGTATGTGCCGAATCCCACGCCAAGCTCCTCCAGCTCCCGTAAGATCCGCTCCGCCGGGACGCGCTCGTTTCCGCTCACGCGGTAGAAAAACACAAATTTCGGTACAAAATACCCCGCCGCCAGCACCAGAGCCATACAAACCGGAAACAGCCACCTCCGCCGCAGTCCTGCGGCAAACACGCCGAACCCCTCGGCTCGTTCCAGGCGCAGCTCACACATTGCTTGCGCCGCCGCTTCCGCTGCGCGCGCCAGATCGCGCCGTAAAATCCGCGCCTGTATGGTAAATTCGTCGACCGGTTCCACCTCGCGCGTCAAAATCCGCGCCTGCGTCATCCGCCCCAGCGCCCATTCCGGACTGGCGCCCGTGATCCGCACCACGCAGGAGCCGAGGAAAAACTGCACAACCCGCCACATCACGCCGTCCCTCCAAATGTGATCTGCGCAATCCGACCGGTGACGCAGAGCCGTTCCCGGTGCATCTGCCGCAATTCCAGTCCGCTGCCCTCAATCGTGACAATGCCGATGTTCAGCGAGATGACAATCCGCTCCCGGTGGTATTCCAGAATGCCGTTGTGCCGGTCAAGGCTGCACTCCGAAAACCCGTTCAGCTCCATCCGCGGCAAGCCTGCCACAATGTCGCCCGGCAGGTCGAGCCGCCTGGAAATCCGTGTTAAAAATGTCCGAATGCCCATCATCGTCCCTCCGTTTCCTTCTATCTCTATGCGCCGCGTCATAGATTTAGGCCGGAGGTGATCCTATGAAACGCCTGCGAACCCTGCTTCCGTCCGCCGCGCTGCTGGCCGCGTTCGCGGCACTGCTTCTTCTGCCGCAGCAGACGTCCGCCGCCGTGACCGACGGCCTTCGGCTTTCCCTCTCGGTGCTGGTTCCGTCGCTGTTCCCGTTTTTCATCTGCGTCAACCTTGCGGCCAACCTCGGCCTGACCGGGTGGCTCGCCCGCCTGCTTGCGCCGCTGTTTCGCCGTGTGTTCCGCACGTCTGGCGCCGGTGGCAGCGCTTGGCTGTTCGGCGCGGTCGGCGGCTATCCGAGCGGCGCACAGTCCGTCGCCGTGCTCTATCAGGCCGGCCAGCTTTCCGCGCAGGAAGCCGACTACCTGCTCCGCTTCTGCAATAACGCAGGCCCCGCGTTCCTGTTCGGCGTCGCCGGGCAGGTGCTTGGTCTCGGTCTGCCGTGGTGTCTGCTGCTCTGGGCGATTCATCTGGTCTCGGCGCTGGCCGTCGGACTGCTGTTCCGTCCGTCCGGCGCGCCGCGCGGCCTGCCGCAGGCAGCGCACCCATCCCCGGCTGTAAAATCCGGCGCCTTTGTGGATGCCGTGCGCGCCGCCGGGCAGTCCGTGCTGCAAGTGACGCTGTTTGTCACCGCCTTTTTCGTCCTCTCACGCCTTTGTACGCTTGCCGCGCAGGTGTTTCTCCCACCGGCAGCCTGCACGCTGCTGTCCGGCCTGCTCGAGCTTTCCGGCGGCATTGCCGCCCTCGGCACGCTGGCGCTGCCGCTTGTGTGGAAGCTCGCTGCGGCCTCATTTTTCCTCGGCTTCGGCGGTCTCTGCGTCTGGATGCAAACGAAGGCCGTTCTCGCGTCAGCCGGTCTTTCCGGCCGCGGCATCCTGCCTGCGAAGCTCCTTCAGGGTGCGCTGGCCGCTGTGCTGACGCTTCTTGCTGCGCGGCTGCTCCCGCCGGACGCTGTTCCCGCCATGCAGAGGACGTACCATCTGCCCTTTTGGGGAGTCAACGCGGCCGTCTGCGCCGGATTCTGCCTGTGCTTCCTGAAATTGAGACTGGATATTTCACGTGCCAGCCTGTATAATAGACGAAAACGAGCAAAGGAGAGATGACGCTTGCTGTTCCGCAAAAAGATCGACCGCTACTGTACTTACTGCCAATTTTCCGCGAGGGTCGACGAGGACGCCGTGATCTGCCGCTTCTGCGGCGTCGTGCCGCGTACGCACCATTGCCGCCGCTTCCGCTACGATCCGCTCAAGCGTGTGCCGAGCCGCGCCAAGCCGCTGCCGGAGACCGGCATTCCGAAGGACTATTCTCTGTAATCAAAAACCGTCAGGACAGCGTCCTGACGGTTTTTTTGAGACTGTCAAAAAACGGTGAAATGCAGGTTTGCGACAGAGTCGCGGGGGAAGAGTGAAGGGGGCAAAGAGCCCCCTTCGCGTTCAATCAAGCAGCTTTTCCAGCTTTTTAAGCTTGAAAAGCTGGACGGGCAGCGGGTCGAAAAGACTTTTCGACCCGCTGCAAAACCGTCAGGACCGCGTCCTGACGGTTTTTTGTTTCAGTTTGTCCAATTGCTGCCGGGTGAGAGCGGCGCGTCAATCGCGCAATATTGCAGTGTTGCGCCGCCTAGAATCTGCAGCTGCACCTGCTCCACGGTCTCGAGCGAGCAGAGCGTCAGCACCACCGCGTGTACTGCAGCCTCGGCGCTGTCCGCGTCCGTGTCGCACGCCGTAAATTCCTCGGAAAACACCACCGTACACAGCCGGTCCTCCACTGTGCAGTCCAGCAGCGTCGTCCCTGCCGGGACAGCCTGCACCACCGAATGGCCGGCCGGCCCCGCCAGCAGCGCGTTCACCGCCATCTCCGGCAGCAGCGACCGGTCGCCGCAGGCGATCATCCGCCGCTGCGCGGTCAGATGCCGCTCTGCGTCCAGAAAGTAGAGCTGCACCGCATATTCCGGGTTTTCCGCCGAGGTGTCCGCCAGCAAAAAGCTCTCCGGCGTAAACACGTCCGGCCACTGTGCCGAGAGAATCGCGCCATTGGCGCTGATACGAAGACCGTCCACGCCGTCGAGCTGCGTCAGCGTCAGCGTCAACCCCGCCGCGGCCAGTGTCAGCGACGCACCGCTGAGCGCGGAGAAGGCGCTGTTGAACCGCAGCTCCAAAATGCCGTTGTTACGCAGCAGCGCCGTCCCCTCCAATTCTTCCGGAAACGGTGAAACGTATTCCGCGCCGCCCGACCAGCGCAAATACCGGTTCAGCACCTCCTGCGGCGTGACCGTCTGCCGGCCGAGGTCTACCGTCACCGGCCGCAGCGCGCCGCCAGCGCTGCCGTAATCCGCCGTGCCGTCCGCTGCGCATTCATAAAAATCGATTGGCCTTGCCATCTCGCCGCGCGTCTCCGCGCGCGCGCAGCCGCCAAGCAGCAGGCATACAAGGAGCAGCGCAAAGAGCCTAATCCGCATCGTCTACCCCTCCTGCGCCAAAGTATGGGAACGTCACCGTGAAGCACGTCCCGCTGCCGGGTTCGCTGTCCACGCGAATTGCGCCGAAATTGCGCTCCACCAGATCGTGCACAATCGACAGGCCGAGACCCGAGCCGCCCGCCTGCCGCGAGCGCGCCTTGTCCACGCGGTAAAAGCGCTCGAAAATATGCTCCACTGCGTCCGCCGGGATGCCGACGCCCGTGTCCTGCACCGAGAACACCACGTCCTCCTCGGTGTGCGTGACGCACACGTGTACCTTTCCGCCCGGCCGGTTGTATTTAATCCCGTTTTCCACGAGGTTGAACATGATCTGGTACGCGTCGTCCTCAAACGCGAGAATTGTGCAGCTCCGGTCGACGTTGGCCGTCAGCTTGATCTGCTGGCTGTCTGCCAGCGGCACCAGCATCCGGAACACGCTCGAGAGCGTCACGCTCAGATCGACAATCTCATGCTCCACCTCGGCGCTTTCCGCGCGGTTGAGCGTGAGGAGCTTCTGCGTCATGCGCGTCAACCGGTCGGCCTCGTTGCCGATGTCCGCCACAAATTCCCGCATTGTGTCCGGGTCCATCTCGTTCTGCAAAATCGAGTCCGACAGCAGCTTGATCGACGCCAGCGGCGTTTTCAGCTCATGCGATGCATCCGACACAAACTGCCGCTGCTGCGCCTCCGATTCCTGCAGCCGGTCGGTCAGCTTGTTAAATTCCGTTGCCAGCGTCGCCAGCTCGTCCGAGCCGCGCATCTGGATTTTGTGGCTGTACTCGCCCTCGCGCACCAGCCGCATCGACGTCAAAATCTTCCGCATCCGGCGGGAGCCTGTCATCGCGAAAAAAAAGGAGCAGAGCAGCACCATGCCCAACAGCAGCAGCGATCCCTGAACCAGCGTCCGTTCCAGATTGGCAATCACCTGCCCCTGCTCCGCGTCATATTCCATCATATATACGCAACCGGACAGACTCTCCTGATCGAGAATCGGCACCGCCGCATAGCTCAGCAGCGCCGCGTCCTGATAGGCGCTGTGGAACACGTCGTTTCCCTCCAGCGCTTCGATGACCGCGGGCAGCAAAATCCGCCGCCCGGCGGCATTCTGTGTTTCCGATGAATCGTAGAGCGCAATGCCCTCCGCGTTCGTCACGATCAGCCGCGTGACGTTGAGATCGCCGAGCACGGCGATCACCTGGTCGACGGTCTCCGCCGTCAGCGGGTCGACGCCGGAAAACGCCGACGCCACCACCTGCATCTTGTCCTGCGCCGAGGTATATTTTGCGCGGAACATCAGCTCCCGCGTTGTGCGCCTGGAAAAGAGATTGAGCAGCAGCAGCCCCAGCGCCAGCACCACCAGATAGGCCAGCGCGTTGCGAAGCTGTGAGCTTGTCGGCAGGCGCAGCCGCCGTTTAGAACTTGAAATAGTAGCCAACTCCCCACTTTGTCAGGATGTGCTCCGGCTGTGCCGGAGTACGTTCGAGCTTTTCCCGCAGACGGCGAATGTGCACGTCCACCGTGCGGATGTCGCTGCTGCTGTCATATCCCCAGATCGCGTCCAGCAGCGCCTCGCGGGAGTAGACGCGGTTCGGGTTGCGCATCAAAAGCTCAATCAGGTCATATTCCTTCTGCGTCAGCTCCACCGAGACATCGTCCTTATACGCGTTTCTCGCGCCGCGGTCGAGCGCAATCTGATCGCAGCGCAGCAGCGCGTCCTCCTGCGCCTTCTTCGCCGGACCTGAGCGCCGCAGCAGCGCGCGGATGCGTGCCTTCAGCTCCAGAATGTTAAACGGCTTCGTCAGATAATCGTCCGCGCCGTGCTCAAAGCCCATCAGCTTGTCCATATCCTCCGATTTTGCCGTCAGCATAATGATCGGCACATCAGAAAAATCCCGGATTTTCGTGCAGGCCTCCAAGCCGTCCATCCGCGGCATCATCAGGTCGAGGATGATGAGGTCAACATCCCCGGCCGATGCCAGCTCCACGGCCTCCATGCCGTCGGCTCCGGTCACAACCTCATATCCGTCGTTTTCCAGATTAAACTTAATGCCCTTCACAAGCAGCTTTTCATCATCAACCACCAGAATTTTCATCGTGTTCCTCCACACATACCAGCTCGCGCAGGCCGCTGAAAATGCCCTCGCCGATTCCGTCCACATCCATCAGTTGTTCAATTGCCACAAAGCGGCCGTATTCCTCGCGGTAGGCCACAATCCGTGCAGCCAGCTTCTCGCCGATGCGCGGCAGCGCCGTCAGCTCCTCCGCGCTTGCCGTATTCAGGTTGATCGGAAATTCTGCTTCTGTATCATCCTGCGCGGCGTCTGTCGGCTCTGCCGCAGTCTCCGGTGTGTCCGTGCCGGAACCGTCCTGCACAGCGACCTCCGGCAGGCCGCTTCGCTCCGTGCGCACACGAACCGTCCTCCCGGCGCTCAGCCGCCCGATCAGAATCCCAACCGCAAGCAGACAGACCGCCAGCGTCAGGTACAAGCACCATCGCCCGCACGCGTTCCGCTTCATTCCAAATTTCCTCCGCAATTGACATCAATCAAAATTTGTTATAATATTGTAACACAACGAAGCCTGCTTCGGCAATGCTGATCTTCTAAGAATTTGGTGATACTATGAAAAAACCACGCGCGCTTCTGGCGCTTTTTTGTTGTCTGCTGACGCTTCTGTCCCTTTGCCTTCCGGTATTCGCGGCGGAGACCGAGCCGGTCTCCACGCCGGATTCCGCACCCTCCGCCCCGGCGGAGCAGCCCACCGGCGATTCCGCCGCGCAGCCATCCGTCTCCCCATTGCCCGATTTTTCGGTCAACGCGAAGGCGGCCATGCTCATCGATCTCAATACCGGCCGCACCATCTACGAGCAAAATGCCGATGAAAAGGTCTACCCTGCCAGCCTGACCAAGATTATGACTTGTCTGCTGGCGCTGGAAAACGGCAACCTCTCCGATATTGTCACGGTCACGGAGGATGCCTTCGCCGATCTCGTGTCCGGCAGCAGCGTGGCCGACTTACAGGTTGGCGAGCAGATGACGCTGGAAAATATGCTCTATTGCATGATGGTCGAGTCCGGCAACGAAGCTGCGAACGCCATCGCCGAGCATATCGGCGGCACGATCCCCGATTTCGTGCAGATGATGAACGAACGCGCCTATGAGCTTGGCTGCATGGATACCCACTTTATGAACCCGCACGGCCTGCACAACGAGAGCCACTATACCACTGCGCGCGACCTGTCGCGCATCGTCGAGGCCGCGCTGAAAAGCGCCAACTTCCGGGAGATCACCAACACCGCGGAGTATACCCTCCCGGCTACGAACCTCTCCGACGAGCGCGTCCTAAAGACCACCAATATGCTGATCTTCCAGAGCAGCGGCAACCGCTACTATTATTCCAAGGCCATCGGCATCAAAACCGGCTATACCACCCCGGCAGGGCGCTGTGTCATCTCCGCCGCGAAGAACAACGGAATGTACCTGCTCGGCATCGTCTGCGGCGCCGAGACCACCGTGCTCGACACCGGCGACATCCAGATGGAGAGCTTCCCGGAGTGCATCCGCCTGTTCAACTACGGCTTTGACAACTTCTCCTATGTCTCCGTCCTCTCGCCGCTCTATCCGGTTGCGCAGGTCGGGGTGACCAGCTCCGCCGGCGCGGAGGCCGTCGCCGTCGCCCCGAAGGATGACATTCAGATTCTTCTGCCCAACGGCTACGACGAGTCCCAGCTCGATATCGCGCTCGATCTCACGAGTGATACCGTAGAAGCGCCTGTCCACGAGGGCGACGTGCTCGGCACGGCCACCGTCAGCTACCAGGGCGAGGTGCTTCAGCAGACGGATCTTCTCGCCATTGCGGACGTCGCCAAATCGGAGATCTCCGCCATCCGCACCGATACAGCCGCCTATATGCAGCGCAACTGGTGGAAATGGGTCGTGGCGCTGATCGTCATCATCCTTGTCCTGCTTGCGGCGCTGCTGCTCTGGGTATCCATCCGCCGCAGAATCCGCCGCCGCCAGCGCATCGAGCAGCGGCGCGAAGCGCTTCGCCGCCGCCAGCAGACTGTCGATCCGTGGGAGGAGGACAATCAATGACAACCTGGGAAGATCTGCGCGCCGCCTGCCTTTCCTGTACGCAGTGTCCCCTCTGCCAGACGCGTACCAACGTCGCCTTCGGCGTTGGCCCTGAAAATGCGGAGGTGCTCTTTGTCGGCGAAGGCCCCGGCGAGCAGGAAGATCTGCGCGGTGAGCCGTTTGTCGGCCCTGCCGGCCGCCTGCTTGACGAGATGCTCTCCATCGTCGATCTTGGACGTGAGAATTGCTATATCGCCAATATCGTCAAGTGCCGCCCGCCGCATAACCGCGACCCGCTTCAGGTTGAGCAGGATGCCTGCATCGGCTGGCTGCGCGCACAGACGCGCCTGCTCCACCCGAAGATCATCGTCTGCCTTGGCCGGATCGCCGCGATGAAGCTCATTCGCGACGATTTCAAAATTTCGCGCGACCACGGCCAGTGGTCGCAGAAGGGCGGCATCTGGTTCACCGCGCTCTACCATCCCTCCGCCCTCCTGCGCGACGAGAGCAAGCGCCCCGATACCTTCCGCGACCTCAAATCCCTGCAAGCCAAGGTTCTCGAGGTCTGCGACCATACCCTCTGAGAAAACCGTTCTTTACCGGAACGGCGGAATTGAAAAAACAGAAACCGCCACGGCAGCTTATCCTGCCGTGGCGGTTCTTGTATCCTTCAGTATTCCTTTCAGATACACCCTAGCAAATGTGCGCTCCCCCTTCTGATGGGTCGACCGGGGAATGATATGAGCGCCCGACCCATGCTCGGATGGGTTGAATTCTGCGCGTGCTTACTTGGTCAGCCGGTTTTGCATATAGTCGTGCGCGTGCTGTTCCAGCGTGTCGTCCAGCGGCGTCAGCTCCGCCGTGCCGTATTTCCGCTCCAGCGCGGTTTTCAGGATATAGTCCGCCAGCTTCGGGTTTTTCGGCAGCAGACAGCCATGCGAATACGTGGCAAACACGTTTTTATACCGCGCACCCTCGGTATCGTCCTCGCCGTTGTTGCCGAATCCCGTGAGCACCTTTCCCATCGGCTTCACGCCCGCGCCGAGATACGTCTTGCCCGAGTGATTCTCAAAGCCGACAATCTCGCAGTTCAGCTCATCGCACGTAAACAGATAGTTGCCGATCATGCGCTCCTTTGAGCCGATCGTATAGAGGTCGAGCGCACCGGTGAAATCGCACTGCTGCCCGTCCCAAGTCTTATAATACTGCCCGAGCATCTGATAGCCGCCGCAGATGGCGAGCACCGGCAGTCCGTCCTCAATACCCGCCTTCAGCTCCGCAGTTTTCTCTCCTGCCAGATCGCCGAGCAGCACCTCCTGCTCGAAGTCCTGCCCGCCGCCGACAAACAGCAGGTCGTAGTCCGCGGCCTTGAGCGCCTGCCCGATCGACACACCCGTAACCGTCACGTCAATTCCGCGCCACTCCAGACGCTTTTGCATACAGAGAATGTTGCCCCGATCGCCGTAGAGATTCAAAATATCGGGATAAAGATGACAAATCTTCAGTTCCATAGCGTCTCCTTATTCCCAGAAATTCTTATAGCCGTAGTGCTTGCTGATCGTCTGCCGCAGTGCCAGCATCGCCGTATACGTCGGCATCATGTAGACCGGCTTTCCGTGCGACGTCGCCTGTTCGCAGAGCGCCGTGTAGTCCTTGACGACGTGAATCCGGTTTGTCGGGAACCCGGCATACGCAAACCGCAGTGCCATGTCGTCCGCGCGCACGCCGGAGACGTAGATCTCGCTCAGCGTGTTGTCCATCTGGCAGAGCCGCTCGAAATCGACGTCCCAAATCCAGCTCACGTCCTTGCCGTCCTGCGCCCGGTCGTTCAGGCACGCCGCAAACACAAACGGCTCACGGATCTGCGTCAGGAAGTTCAATACCTGGTTGCACCCGGCGGGGTTTTTAATCAGAATCATGCGCACGTCCGTGCCACCGATCTCAAATTTTTCCATCCGGCCGAAGCCGCAGGCGAACTCAGACAGCGACTTCGCCGTCGTCGCCGCGTCCAGACCCATCGCCTTCCCCGCGGCCATCGTCGCGCAGGCGTTGTAAATGTTGTAGCCGCCCGGCAGATTGATCTTCGCCTCGTATTCCTCCTCGCCAATGCGGAACACGACCGTCGACTGCTCCGCGTCCGACGAGAGCACCTTCGCCACCGCCACATCGGTCTGCGGCCGGCAGTAGCCGCACTTCGGGCAACGGTAGCTGCCGAGATGACCGTAGGTCACGTAGTCGTAGACATATTCGCTCTTGCAGCGGATGCAGTATGGCGCGTCCGAAAGCTCCGTCACGCGCGATGCGTAGATCGGAGTGTTCACGCCGAAGAAAATCACCGGATTTGCAAAATCATCGTGAATCGACGTGCAGAGCGAATCGTCCGCGTTCAGACAGAGCGTCGCGTTCGGGCTGTGGCTGATGCCGATCTTGATGTTTTCCAGCGTGTGCGTCACCTCGCCGTAGCGGTCGAGCTGGTCGCGGAACAGGTTCGTCACCACGACGGCCTTCGCGTCCACAAACGTGGAGATCGCCTTAAACGCGGCCTCGTCCGCCTCCATCAGCGCGTGCGTGTAGCGGCACTTGCCGAGCAGCGACGAGTGCATGGCAAACTCGGCGGTCACGCCGCTGAGCAAATTTGCGCCGGACTTGTTGGCAAAGTAAGAAATTCCAGCGTCGATCCACGACTGCTCAATCATGCGCGACGTCGTGGTCTTGCCGTTGGTACCCGTGACAATCACCGTCGTCACGTTCTTTGCCAGTTCTCCCAGCAGGTTCGGGCAGATTTTCAGTGCGATGCGCCCGGGGAAATCGGTTCCGCCTCTGCCCAGCAGACGGATCGCAACCCGGGAGAGCTTGCAAGCAAGCACAGCCATCAATACCTTCAGTTTCATGCCCATAGTTATATCATAAAATCGCGCGAAAGACAAGATTGGTTACGAATTATTACAAAAAAGCTTGTCATGGTTGTCATAACCTGCTATAATACTCCGTGAATTGTCGAAATCGAAGGAGAATTCCCCATGAATCTGATCTCGTGGAACGTCAACGGCCTGCGCGCCTGCCTGCAAAAAGGCTTTTTAGACTTTTTCCAGACTGCCGGCGCCGACTTCTTCTGCCTGCAGGAGACGAAGCTCCAGCCAGAGCAGCTTTCGCTCGACCTGCCGGGGTATGAGCAGTTCTGGTGCTCCGCCGAAAAGAAGGGGTATTCCGGCACGGCGATCTTCGCCAAGCGCCCGCCCTGCTCCGTGACCTACGGTGTCGGTGTCGACGAGCTGGACCATGAGGGCCGCATGATTACGCTCGAGTACCCCGGCTTCTATGTTGTCACCTGCTATACGCCAAACGCGCAGGACGGTCTGAAGCGGCTCGACCACCGCATGGCGTGGGACGATGCCTTCCGCGCGCGGCTTTGCGCGCTGGACGCCGTCAAGCCGGTCATCGCCTGCGGTGACCTGAACGTCGCCCATCAGGAGATCGACCTGAAAAATCCCGGCCCAAACCGCGGCAATGCCGGCTTTTCCGACGAGGAGCGCGGGAAGTTCACCGAACTGCTTGCCGCCGGCTTTACTGATACCTTCCGCTACCTCGAGCCGGACGCGACCGGCCGCTATTCGTGGTGGAGCTACCGCTTCCATGCGCGGGAGAAAAACGCCGGCTGGCGCATCGACTATTTTCTGGTCTCCAATCGGCTGCGCGACAAAATTGAAGCCGCGCCCATTCATGCGGACATTTTTGGTTCCGATCATTGTCCGATCGGCCTGACCCTGAAGGAGGAATTTTGATGAAACGTAGAATGATATGCCTGCTGCTGGCGCTGCTGTTGACAGTTTCGATGGTCTCCGGCGCGCTTGCCGCCAATTACAGCAATTGGTTCGCCAGCAATTACAGTGAAATGCAGACGCTTGGCATCCTGCCGGACGCGTTTACCCAGCTCGACCTGAAGCAGGACATCACGCGCGGCGAGATGTGCACGCTGGCTGTGCAGGCGTTTGAAAAAGCCACCGGCAACAGCATCGACCCCGAATCGACCACCTATTTTTCCGATACCAGCGACCCGGACATCCTGAAGGCCTATGAATATGGCATTGTCTCCGGCTATCCCGACGGCACGTTCCGTCCCAATCAGGCCATCACGCGGCAGGAGTTTTTCAAGCTGCTGGAGAATTTCTGCTATTCCGCAGCCTTTAAGCCGGCGCTGTCGGTCGACGCCAATGCCCTCGGCCAGTTCAAGGACGCATCCTCCCTTTCCAACTGGGCGAAGGAATCCGCGCAGTTCTGCGTGACATACAGCTATGTCAACGGCACGAAGGATTCCTCCGGCAATGTGGTTCTCGACCCGACCGGCAATGCCTCCCGGCAGGAAGCGATGACCATGTTTCTGCGCGCGTTTAAGCGCGTCAAGGAGTATTACTACTACGCGGTTCTGACGGCGGATGTTGTCGACAGCGGCAACGGCGCCGATACGAATGTCACCGTCACCGACACCAGCAAGACCATGTACGTCACCGCGCAGACGCTCAACGTCCGCGACTCCTGGTCGTCTGCCAGCACGCAGGTCGGCACGCTCCGCTATGGCGACGCCGTCACCGTCACCGGCGCCTGCTCCAACGGATGGATGCGCATCCAGTATCAGGGGCATACGGCCTATGTCTCCGGCCAATATCTCTCCGATCAGAAGGGCGGCCAGTCCAATCCCGGCAGCGGCACAGTGGTCTCCGGCTCCGGTACGGCGGCCGAGATTGCAAGTTTCGTCTGCACCTTCGTCGGCTATAATTACGTCTACGGCGGCAGCTCCCCCTCCACCGGCTTCGACTGCTCCGGCCTGATGTACTACTGCCTGCGACAGTACGGCTATTCGATGAACCGTACCGCTGACGATCAGATGGATCAGGGCACCGCCGTCTCGCGCGACGCGCTCCAGGTCGGCGACCTTGTGTTCTTCGGCTATGGCAATTATGCCAACCACGTCGGAATGTATATCGGCGACGGCAACTTCGTCCACGCCTCCACGCCGTCTACCGGCGTCCGTATCAACTCTCTGAACGAGACCTATTATACCAACCGCTACATCGGCGCACGGCGCATCATCGGTGGCTAATCCGGTAGCAAGAAAGGGCAGCACCTCTCCGGTGCTGCCCAATTTGCGCCCGTATATCCCCATTTTGCAGGGGCGGACGCCCCTGTCCGCCCGTCCACCGCCGCAGCGGATTGCCTTCCCCTCCGGGGACGGTGTCTGCAAAGCAGACGGATGAGGGTCTGGGAGCAGTTGCAATGCATCGTTACAATCTCCGATCTTCCCCCGTACCCGTAGGGGCGAACGCCCCTGTCCGCCCATCCCCCGCCGCAGCGGATTGCCTTCCCCTCCGGGGACGGTGTCTGCAAAGCAGACGGATGAGGGACTGGGAGCAGTTCCAACACATCGTGCAACCTC
>CAKUJA010000037.1 GCA_934661135.1 uncultured Oscillospiraceae bacterium | reverse complement strand
GAAAGGAAGAAGGAAGGAGCGAATATGCAGTTTTCGGCGTTAGCCGGAAACGGAATGCAGCGAGTTTCTTCTGACGCCGTCCGCCCCTACGGGTGCGGCGAAAAATCATAGAAACGGTTCTCCCCTGCTCAGTAACAAGAAAGCCGTCTCCGGGCAGGAGACGGCTTTGGGCGTTATTCCTGAATTGCGTCGGCAGATTTATAAACCCACGCGCCGGGGCACGTACGGCCGCCGGAATAGCGGACGTACGGATTGGAGCAGGACGTGATATATTCGCCGCGATACCACATCATGGCGCTGGCGCCGCCGTCGAGGTTCATGGCCTGCATACAGCCGTGCCGGAGCAGGATGTCGGAGCATTCGTTGACGCTCGTCCCGGGGATGCCCTCGAGCGCATAGCGGCCTTCTACGACTAGCATCAGGATCTCATACTTGTCGGACTGGCCGATGCAGGCGCGCGGCTGGGTGCCCGACCAGTAGTCGCTGGTGTACTTCACGCCGTCGATAATCATGGCCGGCTGGAACTCGGTGGCATCGGTGCAGCCTTCGCCGACCGGTGCGGTCGCGTCCTTGATATAAAACAGGTTGTCATCGTGCAGCTCGATGCGCTTATACGCCCAGGCTGTAAAATGGGAACCGTAATCCTCGCCGTTAGACATGGCATAGCCGGCAAGCTGGCCGCCGTTGCCTGCGCCATTCGGATCGAGGAAGCCGGGTCCGTTCATGGCGAGGACGCCGTCGTGATCCTCGGCGATTTTGCCGACAAGCTCACCGGTCACGCCGAGCGTGGAGCACATTTCGACGGAAAGACGAGCCGGATCTTTGGCCACGGCCAGAACGCCGCGGTAGCCGCTGCCCTTGGCACGCAGAAGCAGGATGCTGTTTTCGGTGTCGATGGCGAGCACCTGTTCTCCGTAGATGGACTCGATGGTGGTACCTTTATCGTCGAAGCCGGCTTCGTTGATGTAGATGTTCTCCCAACCGTTGTCGAGCACATCCGGGTGCTCGGCGATGTAGGCGTCCATGCTGTCTGGGTCGACCTCCCAAAACACCTCGAAGAAGGCTTCGCGCGCAAGGCGCTGCTGCTCCTCGGGATCCGGCTTTTCCTCCTCAACGATCTCGGCTTCGATCTCGTTGACGGTCGGCTCCTTGACTTCAGTCTGGTTATTCGGGTCGTTTTTGCCCCACTGACTCTCTTTGCCGTTGGATTTGGCGATCTCCAGGCCGTATTCGTAGCGAACCTGGGAGATGACGTCCTCCGGGATGAAATAGGTTGCAAGCCACTGATGGCGCATGGTGTTCATGGCCGTGTTGATGTAGAGCGTGCGGTATTTTTTAATGAACGGTATGTTGGAATAGATGCAAAGGAAATAGAGACCCTCGAGGCACAGGATAACCGTCAGGATGATTGCAAGTGTCTTGAGCGGTTTTTTCGGTTTTTTTTGTTTTGGCTTCTTGCCGCGCTTGGCGACGCGTGCGCCGCCGCGGGTCGAACCAAATAGCTTCATTGCTGCCATATTCGCTCCTCATTTGGAATTCAGTGTCGGAATTACATACGCTTTTAGATTCTAGCACAAATGGGGCGAAAAAGCAAATCCTTCGTCGTTTATTAAGATTTTTTCAGGTATTCTGCAAAAAAACGGAGCACCCGGCGGGTGCTCCGTTGCGGATTATTTTCAGCTTGCCATTTCCATCAGGACTTTCGCGCCTTGGGCGCGGTTGGCCTTGTCCTTCGGATGGAATGCGCCGTTGCTGCCTTGCAGGTAGCCTGCGGCCGTGCAGTAGTTCACGGCTTCGAGCGCCCAGCCGGGGATGGAATCAAGGTCGGCATAGGTCAGCTCAACCGCGAAGTCCTGCCCGACACGCTTGGCAAAGAGATCATAGCCATAGAGGATCTTGGCAAGCTCCTGGCGATTGACCGGGTTGGACGGCTTGAACGTACCATCGGAATAGCCGGCGACAATACCGTTGGCCGCTGCCCAGAGGACGGCCTTTTCATAATAGGCGCCGTCTTTGCAGTCTTTGAACTTCTCGGAGACCTTGCCCTCAACCTCAGGCGAACCGGCAAGACGATAGAGCACGGTGACGAGCATGGCGCGATCCATGCTGCCGGTGGGGTTGAACTTCGCACCGGAACCGTTCATCAGACCCTTGGCCGTGACGAATTCAACCGGCTCAGCATACCAGGCGGTGGACTTGACATCGGTGTAGGACTTAATCGTGATGCGGTTTTGCGCGGAGGCATAGTTCTTGCCGACCACGCCGCCGAGCTTCGTCTTGATATACTCGACAACGGCTTCATCCATCGGAACGCCGGTATCGACGATCTTCGGAGAGGTCTTGAACGTGTAGTAGGTATCGCCGCCGGCGGCGGTGAAGTCGTTGGTGACGACGGCATAGGTTTCGCTCGGGTTAAAGGCTTTGCCGTTGATGCTGTCGATGGTGACGCGCTGGATGGACTTCGGACCATAGTAGGTGGAGCCGGGGTAGGTTTCCTTGTTGGCATCGTACTTCGCGCCGGTCACAACCGTGTAGCGGATGCCGGACACCTGCGGGAAGCCGCCGATCGAGGTGGGCAGGCTGTATGTAGACGCTTCGAGCGCTTCGAGCAGGCTCGCGCCGGAGATATAGATGACAGCAACGGTATTGCCGAAGGGCAGAACCGTATTGATGTCCTTCATCGAGATGTCACCGGCCTTGATCGAGGCGCGGATGCCTCCGCCGTTCGTGAGAGCCACGACATGATCGGCCGGAACGTCGAGCTTGCCGTCCTTCGTGGCGTACCAGAGAATGCCGTCGGTAATCAGGTCGCCGAGGTTTGTTTCCTTCGTGCGGACGCCGGGGTCGCGGTTGCCGTCGAGGTCAACTTCTGTCTTAGCAAAGACCTTGCCGAGACGGGTATCCACATCCTTGATGACGGCGTCGGCCGCGGCCTTGACAGTCTCGTCCTCGGTCTTATAGTCAGCGAGCTTGAGAAGCTCATTCTTTTCAATCTTCTTCGTGGCGTTATCGATGATGATGACGCCGACATTTTCGAGCTTCGTGCCGGTGGACTGGATGGGTTCGTTGTTTTCCCCCTTGGTCATCACGGTATGCGAATGGCCGTCTATGATGAAGTCGATGCCCTTGCTGTTGGCATAGACATCGGCAGAACGGTTCGGCTCGGACTCTGGGTCGACACCGAGGTGCGTCAGCGCGATGACCACATCCGCGCCGTCCTTCCGCAGGAGCGCGGCTTCATCAGAAGCAAACTTGTAAAGCTCGTCCTTCGCCATGAAGGTCACGCCCTGGATTTTCGCCGGGTGCGCCTTCGTGCTGGTTTCCGGCGTGGTCAGGCCGAGGAAGCCGACCTTCAAGCCGGAGGACGTTTTGATGATCGTCGTATCGTTGAACGTCGGCTTTCCGTTGTAGCGGATGTTGCCGATCACTTTGAACTTCGCATCGCCCATGAGTTTCACCAGATTGTCAAAGCCATAGTCGAACTCATGGTTGCCGAACGTGGCGATGTCATAGCCTGCCGCATTCATAAGATCGACAGCCGACGCACCCTTTGAATCACTGACATAGGGTGTACCCTGAATGTAGTCGCCCGCATCGGCGAGAATGACGTCGGCGCCCTGCGCCTGATAGTCCTTCTTCAGCGCCGCGACCTTGGCATACAGGCTGATCTCGCCATGGACATCGTTCGTATGCAGGATGACGGTTTTGCCGCTGAGTGTACCGTCGGCGGCCAGCGCGCCGGTCATCAGGCCGAGCACGAGAACCACTGCGAGCAGAAGTGCTGTTACTTTCTTCATAGTATCCTCCCTTTCATTGTCCCGGTGTGACACCGGCATTCAGAACGCTTTGCCGCAGTCGCACTGCGGACAGTCGCCGCAGCGGATTGGGCAGAGATTCCGTTATTTTCAGTATAGCGGAAAGTGGGCAGACAAGCCATCGGCAAATCCGCCTGATTTTGAATCCTGAAATTGGACTGAATCCACAAAAAGCACCGGTTCTGCATTGCAGAACCGGTGTTATGTAATCTTTTTTGCTTCCGCTTCCTCCGCAAGGGGAAGATTTTTGAGGACAGTATTGCGGATGTAGGCAAATGTGGCGTCCTCCCCCTGCTCGGCGAGCATCGTAAGCAGAAAGTGGAGCTGCCGGAACGTCGTGGGGTTGAAACACGACGATTCGCGCGCACGGTTGAGATACGCCAGCGGTGAAGCGTCGGTATAGGCACTGCCCTGATAGGTTTTGCAGGCGGCAATACGATCCATGACCATCTCGGCAAGATAGCGCCGCGGCATCTCCACCGGTTCATACCGCCGCGTTGCGGGGTTGATGTCCGTCCAGTATTCAAAATGGTGCTTATTACGGCCTTTGTGGTGCATCCACGCTTCGGAATAGCCTTTTTCCTCACGCTCGGCAGTATTGGGACTACGGCTGCCCTGATAATAGCGGACACCTGTCCAGAACTCAATGGGGGAAAATTTGGACAAGTCGTGTGTAAGTCCCTGCCAGTAGAGACCGACGCGAAAACAGCCGCGGCGCACAAGGCGGCGATGATGCGTAATTGTTTTCAGATGCTTCCAGAAATGTCCCACAGCGGCGCGGCTCCTTTTCGTATTCTGTTTTTATTATATAAAATTGCGCGGCGAAATGCAACCGCGGCAAAAAATCGCTCCGATTCTATCGATTCTAAACAATCAATATAGAAATTTGCGCAAATAATTTGTGCTATTTTCACAATTTTGAATGCGTATTTGTTAAGAACTTAACATATCTCCGACGCTCCTTCACATCACCTGAACACCAGAAACCGCGATCCGCTGGTATAATGGAGACATCCCAAACGGGATAGAATGAGGAGGAGAAGTATGAAAGAAAAGAAGAAACTATCACTGTCCGTATGGATCTTCATCGGCATGGTTGCAGGTATTCTGATTGGCCTGTGTTTCCTGAAAAACCCAGGGTTTACCAAGGACTACCTGAAACCAATCGGGACAATCTACATCAATCTGCTGAAATTCCTTGTCGTGCCGGTCGTGCTGTTCTCAATTACAGACGGCGTCGTTTCACTGAAGGATCTCAAGCGCGTTGGCTCCGTCGGACTGCGGACGTTCGTGTACTATATGTTCACGACGGCCATCGCCGTTGTAATCGGTCTGGTGCTGGCCAACATTTTCAAAGGCGCGTTCCCGGTGCTCCAGACAAGCGGTCTGGAATATGAGGCAAAGGAAAGCCCCTCCGTCATGCAGGTCATTGTGAACATTTTCCCGGATAACCTGCTCAAACCGATGGTCAGCGCCGATATGCTGCCGGTCATCGTGATTGCGATCTTCCTCGGCGCAGGCATCCTTGCCGCCGGCGAGGACGGCATCCCGGTCGGCGGTGCAGTTTCCAGGCTGAATAAGGTCATCATGCAGGTTATGATGATGATTATCAAGTTCACCCCGATCGGCGTGCTCTGCCTGATGGCAAACGTTGTGGCCGAAAACGGCCCGTCGATCGTCGGCAACCTGCTGATTGTCATTTGTGTGGCATATCTCGGCTATATCATCCATGTTGTCGTGGTCTACGGCCTGTCCGTGCGGTTTTTGTCCGGCATGAATCCCATCAAATTCTTCAAGGGACTGGCTCCGGCGATGATCTGCGCATTCACCACGACCTCCTCCAACGCGACGCTGCCGCTGAACATCGAGTGCTGCAACAAGATGGGCGCGGAGCCGGAGATCAGCGCATTCGTCCTGCCGCTCGGCGCGACGATCAATATGGACGGTACGGCAATCTATCAGGCCGTTGCAGCGCTGTTTATTGCGCGCTGCTACGGTGTCGACCTGACACTCGGGCAGATGGCGATGATCGTTTTGACCGCGACGCTGGCTTCGATCGGCACGGCCGGTGTCTCCGGTGCAGGTATGATTATGCTGGCGATGGTGCTCGAGTCGGTCGGACTGCCGGTCGAGGGCATTGCGATTATCGCGGGCGTCGACAAGCTGTTCGACATGGGACGCACGACGCTGAATATCACCGGCGACGCCACCTGCGCGATGTGGATCTCCCGTCAGGAGCAGAGAAAGCAGGCGCGAATTGCCGCAAACCGTTGATCCTTCCCTACCCTCTTATGTATGCCGGGAGACCGCCGAAAGGCGATCTCCCCAGCGTGTCGAAAAAGTCTTTTCGCCCCGCTGCCCGTCCAGTTTTTCAAACTCATTTCGTTTGAAAAACTGATTGATTGAACGCGAAGGGGGCTTTTTGCCCCCTTCACTCTTTCCCCGCGACTCTGTTGCAATACTGCATTCCAGTGTTTTTTGATAGTCTCGGGAGACCGCCGAAAGGCGGTCTCCCGACTATTTACCTGTTATGCGCTTTGGCACATAAACCTTCATGCAGACATATTGCACCGCGAAAATGTGCAAATGCCGGTGCATGAAGTTTTTGCGCATCCTTTCCGGTTGCCCCGCAGGGGCGAGGAATTGGCACTTTTTTTGCTATGCAAAAGGGATGCTGCAATGCAGCATCCCTTTTGGGTTTGATTACATATCCAGCGGCTCCATGCTGAGAACCGGATGGCCAACCTCAGAGAGGTATGCCAGCAGTTCTTCCGGATCACCGGAGGAGCAGTTGGTCTCGTCGGCGACCATATCGGCGAAATTATCGATGCCGTAGATATCCTTTGCGGTCTCGTTCAGCTTGTCGCGGATCTGATCCTTCAGCTCCTTCGGCAGCCAGACCAGACGGCCAACGCCGCCCTCGGCCTTGAGGAACTTATGGGACGCGATGTAGTGCTTGCCGTGACCCATGAAGCCAGGGGTCTGCACGCCGCCGCCCGTCATGGAAGCCATTTCGGAGAACGTCATGCCGAGCGGAGTCATGCCGGCATATTCACGGCAGGTGATGACAACGCCCATCGAGCACGGCTCGATGCCGCAGATGCACTCGAAGCAGCCGCAGGAGGTCATCGGATCCTCGAGCAGGGAGTACAGCGTGACGTGCTCCAGTGCGCCGTGGGAATACTCGGCAACGGCTTCGTCGACGTCTTCATAACGACCGGTACGCTCGTCGATGCAGCGCTCCTTGGTAACGACCTGGCAGGGACCCTGCGGGTCAAGCTCGTTGGTTGCCTTGGCGTCGAGCCAGGACACGGCACCGCAAAGACCGAGACGCTCCGGCGTGACGATGCAGACGTGGCTCGGAGAGAACGCCTGGCACATGATGCAGGAATAGAACACCGGGACGGATTCGTCGGTCATGGACTTCAGGCGCTCGTCGCGCTTGTCAAAGATTTCGTTCGCGTGCTTGCGCAGCGCAGCGTTGGCTTCGTCACCGACGACAATGCGAACCTGGCATTTGTCGACAACGGTGTCGAACTCAGACTTGATCTTGGCGTAGAGGACTTCGCCGATGTGACGGAAGCGGAAACCGGCTTCGTAGTCGGCCTTGTTGATACGGACACGGATCATGTCACGCTGGCCGGTGTGCATAAGACCTTCCACGCAGTTGAGGAACTGGTGAATCTTACGCTCAAAGACCGGCTCGAAGTCCGGCTGCATATTCTTGCCGGCAACCTCGACGGTGTAGCTCAGGGAAATTTTGGAGCCACACTCAATTTCGTCCAGCTCGGGGCCTTCAACGATGATCTTGTGATCCTCGACCTCAGAGGTGTCCTTCGTAACGACGAGCTCGAAGCAGTCTTTGCGAGAGCCGTCGACTTCAACCTGCATATCGCCCTTACGGATGATTTCGCCTTCAAAGGCGGAGGAGTAGGACACCGGAATGTCGATCTTCGTGATTTTCAGCTTGATGCCGCGTGCTTCGATGGAGGTGTCGATCCAGTCCTTGGTGTCATCGTAGATGATGAGGGACTTCGGAACGGCCCACATATCGTCGTGGTCGTTGGTGATGACCGGGAAGCCGAGCTTGATCGCGCCGGCGCCGCAGGCGACGGTGATGTCGTTGACCGGCTTATAGGCGTTGACAAACGCGTTGATACGCTCGAAGGTGTACTTGTGGAAGCCTTCCACATCGCCCGGCTGGATGGCGCCGAAGATCATGGCTGCGCGGACAACGAGGGAGATGACATGGCCGACGGCCCAGATGTCCTCACCGACGGGGACAACACGAACCGGGAAGCCCATGGAAACACCCATCTCGACAGCCTGCTCAATGATGCCGCCGATCAGGAACACGAAAATACCGCGGGACTGGTAACCCTTGATGGTCTCAACCGCTTCTTCTTTGGTGGGAGCCGGGCCAATCATAACGACAAAGCCGGGGATGTCGCCGGTGACCAGCGGAACGCCGAGCTCACGGACTTCCGCGTCGGTGAAGTGGCCATGGTAGTTGGTACCTTCATACGGCGTCTCCGTCTTGACATACTTGCAGGCTTCGATCATCTCCGCGGCGATGGCAGTGCCGACGCCGGACTGGAAAATGGAGTTGGTGCGCGGCTCACGGAGCATCATGGCCTTGACATCGGCCAGTGCGTCCTGAAGCTCGCCGACGGTTGTGACCTTCTTGCCGATGTATGCATAGATACAGGCAAGGAAGTACGCGGTGGACGGCATGGTCAGCGCGGCGTCGCGGCCAACCTCTGCTGCGATCTTGTTGACTTCTTCTTCGGCTTTCGCGAACATCTCGTCGGAGCCGTTGAAGACTCTTTCAAACAACGTCTTCATTGTTGATAATCATTCCTTTCAGATTCGTTCTTGCGCGTCGATCTTTGCCTTGATGGTGCGGATTTCCTCCAGCGTCTCAGGACTTTGATCGTAGGGAGAAAGGCCTTTCCGGTCGGCGTCGATGACGTCTGCATTGTAGCTGATGAACCCGAGCAGATCCTCCTCGGGAACCCGGGCGCGAATGAATTCACGGTCGGAATCATCGCGGATCTTGTTGGCGACAACGCGAACCTTTGTCACGCCGATGTCGGCGGCGAGCTGCTTGATGCGCTCATAGGTCTGCACGCTGCGCGCGCCCGGTTCGATGACGACAATGAACTGATCCATCATGCTGGCGGTACCGCGGCCGAGATGCTCGAGACCGGCCTCCATGTCCATGATGACAACGTCGTCCTTACGGAAGGCCAGACTCGTCAGGATTGCCTTGAGCATGACGTGCTCCGGGCAGACGCAGCCGGAGCCGCCGGTATCAACCGTGCCCATGACGAGCAGCTTGACGCCGTTGATCTCCTTGGCCAGCTTGTCCGGCAGGTCGGAGACCTGCGGATTGAGCTTATAGAACGAGTTCATATCGTTTGCGCCGGTACGCTCCTTGGCGAGCTGCTTCATCTTCGAGACCGGGACGATGGAATTGACCTCCTCCTCAGTCATGCCGAGTGCAAGGCCGAGGTTTGCGTCCGGGTCGACGTCCGCGGCGAGAACCGTGCGTCCCTCATCGGCGTAAAGCCGCGCCAGGGTGGAGGAAAGCGTCGTTTTGCCGACGCCGCCTTTGCCGGTGATTGCTACTTTCATTGGAAAAAACCTTCTAATCAGTAATCAATATGTAGAAATCTACACAGTCTGGATTTCACAGCTTCAGAATGCCGGGCGCAATGCAGATTTTTCGTCAGGCGAAATAAAAGCCGCAGGGAATCCTTTGTGGATTCACGAGGATTTTTACAAAGCGTGGCGGAAAAGATGCGAGCGGACTGCGTGCTGCAAATCCTGAAATGCTGCCGAAGCTTAAATGCCCAGAGCCTTGCGCTTCGCTTCGATGGACTCGATCATGCGGTCGCCCAGCTTGTCGATGTCCTTTTCGACGACGAAGTTCGCTTCAACCCATTCCTTGCAGCCGGTCTCGCCCTGGAGCAGCTCCGTAATTTCGGAGGAACCCTTGGAGTACGGATCAACGCCGAGGTAGGTCTCAATGCCGGTAGCGACAACGTAGTTGCCGATGGAGACAGCCTTCTCGGACATCCATTCCGGTGCGCAGCCGCACAGCGGGATCTGGGAAATGTTGATGCCCCAGTCCTTCGCAATGTCGGACGCAAGGATCATCATACGGGAAATATCGACGCAGGAGCCCATGTGCAGGACGGGCGGAATGCCGACCAGCTTGCAGACGCGCTTCAGACCCTCGCCGCACATCTCGCCGGCGTCCGGATCCATCAGGCCGGCCTTCGCCGCAGCCTGCGCAGAGCAGCCGGAGACGATGACGATGATGTCGTTCTTGAGCAGCTTCTTCATCAGCTCAATGTGTGCGGTGTCGGGACGAACCTTCGGGTTGTTGCAGCCGACCATGGCGACAGCGCCGCGCAGAACGCCGGACTTGACAACGTCGACCAGCGGCTTGGTGGTGCCGGTCAGATCAACATGGCTGTTCGTGACGCCGTCGAGACACTTCTTGATCGCTTCGACGGAATAGCCGACGCGAGCCTTGGTCTTGAGCTGGGGAATGTTGACCAGCTCGGGTTTGCGGTTCTTGAAATTCTCAACCGCCATCTTGATGATCGCCTTGGCATTATCAGCCGCGGTCGCTTCGTTGAACTCGATGAAATCGGAGTCCGGCATCCGGGCGATCGGAGAGGTGGTGATAAACTTGGTGTGGAAGCACTTGGAAAGCGGGCCAAGCGCCGGGAAGATGCACTGCACGTCGACGACGATCGCTTCGCAGGCGCCGGTCAGGACGACATTTTCCTGCTGGAGGAAGTTGCCCGCCATCGGAATGCCCTGACGCATGGCGACTTCGTTGCCGGTGCAGCAGACGCCGCAGATGTTGATGCCCTTCGCGCCGTTTTCCTTGGCGAGAGCGATCATCTCGGGGTCCTGCGAGTACATGACGATCATCTCGGACAGAGACGGATCGTGGCCGTGGACAACGATGTTGACCATGTCTTTTTCCATGACGCCGATGTTGGCGGTGGTGTCGACAGGCTTCGGTGTGCCGAACAGGACGTCGGAGAACTCGGTGCCCATCATGGAGCCGCCCCAGCCGTCGGACAGGCCTGCACGGAGAGACTGCTTAATGAGCGCTTCGGGCAGAGAGGAGCAGCCCATATGCGTCATGTGCATGGACTGGGAAACCTCGCGGTCGATGGCGCGCGGCTCGATGCCGGCCTTGTGCCAAAGCTCCTGCGTATGTTCCGGTGCGCGCTTGAGGAAGCGCTGCACGCCGAACGGCTTGCCGTATTCCATCAGGCCGGTCTCGGCGACCTCGTGCGCCAGATCGTACAGATCCTTGCCCTCGGTCTCGATGCCCCACTCGTGGGCAATCTTCGCCAGCTTTTCCGGGTCCTTGACTTGATAAGAGCCGCCTTCCTTCGTCTGATACAGCGTGTGGCAGATCTGACGGCCATGGTCGGAGTGCGTGGCTGCGCCGCCGGCGGTGAAGCGCAGGTAGTTACGGCCAACGATGCCGTGAACATCACAGCCGCAGATGCCGCGCGGCGCCTTCGGCGTGATGCGGCAGGGGCCCATGGAGCAAATACGACAGCAAGTGCCCGCTTCGCCGAAGCCGCAGTGCGGGGTCTGGTTCTTGACACGCTGCTGCCAGGAATCCGCGCCGACCTTCTTGCCGGTTTCAAGCAATTCGTTCGTCGCTTCTTCCATCTGTTCAATTGTGATTAAGCGATCCCAATCCATCGATGATGTATCCTCCTAAAAATGTTCTTCGTGCCGCAGGCGGGGACCAACGGCGGGGAGTGGTGGGTATGCCAGCAAAATTCGCCGGACAGACCGATAGACGCACCTGCCACCCGAAACCGAAAGGTGACGAAATGCGCCGAATTCAGCTTGGTCTTATTCTACCAAGAGCGCCGTAAAAAGTCAACCAAAACGATGCAAATATATCGATTTCTTTGGTACAGATTGGACAGAAAACCGCGGAGCCAGAAGATCGGCTCCGCGGCTGCGCGGGTTAATTTACCATATGAACATTCATATGCGGATATGTCATTTCAATGTTCGCCGCGTCAAACTCCCGTTTGACGTTCTCCAGCACGTCAAAATAGACGTCCATGTAGTCCTTCGGGCGAATCCAGACGTAGAGCACATAGGAAATCGCGCTGTCCCCGTAGCCGCTGACGCGCGCAATCGGCGCAGGATCGGTCATGCGCAGCGGATGTTCCGCCGCACGCAGCAGCGCGGCCTTGACCGCCTCCACCGGTGCATCATAGGACGCGGTGATGTCGTAGACCAGACGGCGGCGGTCGCTTGCGGTATAGTTTGTAACCGTGGAGCCGGTGATCTCGCTGTTGGGGACATGGACAAGCTGGTTGTTCATCGTGAGGATATCGGTGCAGACAGCGCCGATCTTCACGACTGTACCGCTCACGCTCCCAAGCTCAATGAAGTGGCCGATCTGAAACGGCTTCGTTGTGAGCAGGATGACGGCGCTGGCCATATTGGAGAGCACGTTTTGCAGCGCCAGCGAAACAGCAAGACCCGCGACGCTCAGCAGCGCCAGCAGCGAGGACGTGTCGACGCCGAGCGTCCCGGCGACGAGCATGATCGCCGTGAACAGCAGCACGAGCTTAACGATTGTGCGCACAAACGGGTGGACGGCCTGATCCAGCCGGGAACGGCCGAGCATTCGGTCGGTCGCTTTCAGGATCAGCTTGATGAGAATCCAGCAGACGACAACCAGAATCGCGGCAGAGATCAGCTTTGTCCACGAAAAGCTGCCGAACAGCTTTTGAAAGAAGCCGACGGTGGACGCGGTGCCGCTCTCGAGCGTGGACGCAACCGCGCTGGCCGCTTCGCTCACCGCAGACGCCGCATCGACCGTCTCAGTCAGGTAGATCACGACGGTTCCTCCGTATTCTCTCCGGCGTCCGATTCGGTCTCCCCTGCCGGTGCTTCCAGCTTTTTGTTTTCGGCGTTGACATAGGTCATAAACTCATCGCCGGTGATGGTCTCCTTCTGGAGCAGGTAGAGCGCGATTTCGTCGAGCAGCGGGCGGTGTTCGCGCAGGAGGTTTTTGGCCGCTTCAAAGCAGGCGGACAGCAGTTTTTGCACCTCCTGATCGACCTCGCTGGCCGTGGAATCGGCGCAGTTCATGCTGGCCACGCCGTCGAGGTACTGGCTCTGGACAGTGGAGAGCGCCATCAGGCCGAAGCGGTCGCTCATGCCGTACTGGGTGACCATCTTGCGGGCGAGATCGGTCGCGCGCTCGATGTCGTTGGCGGCGCCGGTAGTTGCAATGCCGAAAACGGTCTGCTCCGCCGCGCGGCCGCCGAGCAGCGTTTGCAGCTCAACGAGCAGTTCTTCACGGCTGGAGAGGAACTTTTCTTCCTCCGGCATCTGCATCGTATAGCCGAGCGCGCCGGAGGTGTGCGGGACGATGGTGATTTTGGAGACCGGCTGCGTGTGCTTTTGCAGCGCGGCAACCAGTGCGTGACCGACCTCATGGTAGGACACGATACGCTTTTCCATATCGGTCAGAACGGTACCCTTTTTCTCGGTACCGGCTATCACCGTTTCAAACGAGACGAGCAAATCCTGCTGGTTGACAGTCTTGCGGCCAAGGCGCACCGCGCGGAGCGCGGCTTCGTTGACGAGGTTCGCCAGATCCGCGCCGACGGCGCCGGCGGTCGCCTGCGCGATCTTGTGCAGGTCGACATCCTCGGCGAGCTTGATGTTTTTCGTGTGGACGCGGAGTGTCTGGTAACGGCCTTGCAGGTTCGGACGGTCGACAATGATACGGCGGTCGAACCGGCCGGCGCGCAGCAGCGCTTTGTCGAGGATTTCGGGGCGGTTCGTCGCCGCGAGGATCACGACGCCCTTGCTCGAGTCGAAGCCGTCGATCTCGGCAAGGAGCTGGTTGAGCGTCTGCTCGCGCTCGTCGTTGCCGCCGAATTTGGAATCACGGGTGCGGCCGATGGCGTCAATTTCGTCAATGAAGATGATGGCCGGGGCAACCTTTGCCGCCTGCTGGAACAAATCGCGGACACGGCTTGCGCCAACGCCGACGAACATCTCCACAAAGTCAGAGCCGGAAATCGAGAAAAACGGCACGTTCGCTTCGCCGGCGACAGCCTTCGCAAGCAGCGTCTTGCCGGTGCCCGGAGGGCCGACGAGCAGCGCGCCCTTCGGCAGCTTCGCGCCGATGGCGGCATATTTCTGCGGATTGTGCAGGAAGTCGATAATTTCGACGAGGGATTCCTTCGCTTCGTCCTCGCCGGCGACGTCGGCAAACGTCACGCCGGTCTGCTTTTCCATATAGACCTTGGCCTTGCTCTCGCCGATCCCGCCGAGGCCGCCCATGCCGCCCATCCGCTTCGACATCGAGCGCATGAGCAGCGAGAGCAGTCCGTACATGATCATGACCGGCAGCAGCCAGGTGACAATGAATGTGACGATCGGACTGGTTTCTTCCGGCAGCTCGCGGTTGTACTGTACGCCGTACTGGTCGAGCTTGTCCGTCAGCGGAGTGGTATCCTGATTGGGGATCAGGCCGGTATAGTAGAGCTTCTTTGCCGTGCCGTTGGCGTCGGTATCCGATTTTTTAGAGAACACGACGCGATCCTCACTCTGGAACTCCAGTTCGCTGATTTCACCGTTTTCGAGCATCGTTAAAAACTCGTCGTAGCGAACCTCGGTCAGATACGATTTGGAAATGGAGGTATAGAGCGTGTTGATCAGCAGCGTTGCCAACAGCGCAGCAACCACGAGAATCAGAATTCGGCGGCCATTCGTGTCATTCTGATTGTTGCTGCCGTTCGGCGGGCGCTGGTTGTTATTTTTATTGTTGTTGGGATTGTTATTCACAGATCCACCTTCCCTCGCATTTATGCTGATATGATGTGTGCATTCTATCATATTCTCCCCTGTTTTACAAGAACACGCCGGAAATAGACGGTGAATTTTCTGTAAACACCATACGCAGCTTCGCTGATTTTATCCTTGTGCATTTCACAGAAAGCTGATATAATGCTATTTGGCTTACTAGGGTGTATCTGAAAACTCCCGATGCACCCCAGACTACTTGGGAGGTCATGCCATGAAGATTCTGCTCACCGCGTTTGACCCATTTGGCGGAGAGCGCGTCAACGCCGCAATGACCGCGGTTGCCGCGCTGCCGGAGCAGGTCGGCGAATGGCAGGTACACAAGCAGATCGTGCCGACCGTGTTTGCTGCCGCCGGTGACGTCGTGACCGCGGCGCTTGCGAAGCTGCGCCCGGATGCCGTATTTTGTATCGGCCAAGCCGCGGGACGCGGCGCCGTGACGCCGGAGCGCGTCGCCATCAACTGCATGGACGCGCGGATTGCGGACAATACCGGGTTCCAGCCGGACGAGCAACCGGTCATTGCCGGTGCGCCTGCTGCCTATTTTTCGACGCTGCCGGTAAAAGCGCTGACAGCAGCCATCCGCGAAGCCGGGATTCCGTCGGAGGTCTCGAACAGCGCCGGAACATTTGTGTGCAACGCGCTCTATTATCGGGTTCTGCACTTTGCCGCGCAGGAGCAGCCAAGGCTCGGCGCGTGCTTTCTCCATGTCCCGGCCATGCCGGAGCAGGTGGCAGACGGAGCGCCGTGTATGACGACGGAGCAGACCGTGAGGGCAATTGAAGCAGCAATTCTGGCAATCCCACAGCATATGGAATATTGAAAACATTATGGTTGAATTTGTAGGGAGCGGAAACGAAATACAGTGCGCTTCTTCTGACGCGGGCATCAACCCTACAAGGCACTGAGGACGATTCAAAAAAATGAAGATAAAGATTGATCATTTGGAGAACAGCATGGAAGAACGAAAGAACCGAAAATTTGACCGCAACACGAGACCGGCACGGCGGGAACCCCGTCCTGACCCGGAGACTGCGGAAAATCTGCTGGAAGGGCGCAATGCGCTGACGGAAGCGCTCACGGCCGGGCGCGCAATCGACAAGGTTTACATGGCCGAGGGCAACACTGACCGGGCACTGGCGCGGCTGGCTGCGATGGCAAAGCAGGCCGGAGCCGTTGTGGTTGAAACGGATCGCAGAAAGCTCGACCAGATGTCGGCCACGGGCGCGCATCAGGGCGTGATCGCCGTGGTCGCCGCGCATGACTATGCGACGGTCGATGATATTTTCAAACGTGCGGAGGAGCGCGGTGAAGCGCCGCTGATCGTCCTTTGCGATGAGCTTTCCGACCCGCATAACCTTGGTGCAATCATCCGTACCGCAGAATGCGCGGGCGCGCACGGCGTCGTCATTCCGAAGCGGCGCAGCGTCGGCCTGACGGCAGTGGTCGGCAAGGCGTCGGCGGGCGCACTGGAGTATATGCCGGTGGCGCGCGTGGCCAACCTTGTGAATACCATCGACGAGCTGAAACGCCGCGGCGTATGGGTCTGCGGCACAGCAGCGGATGGCGACACTGCGCTCTACAAGGCTGATTTGAAGGGTGCAACCGCAATTGTCATCGGCAACGAGGGCGAAGGCATGAGCCGCCTGGTAGCAGAACACTGCGATTTTAAGGTCAGTATCCCGATGCGCGGCAGTATTTCCTCGCTGAACGCATCCGCAGCCGCCGCGATTCTATTGTATGAAGCGGTTCGGCAGCGCTTGGAATAATGCCTGCGTACATTTTTACGCTGTTCGATAAAACTTCCTGAACTTGGAGTCCTGAACGTACATGAAGAAACAAAAATCTCCGCGTGAGCCGGTACAACTGCATATTGACCCGACGCCAGCGGAGACTACGCCGGAATATACGCTCGAGGACATCATGAACGAATTCGGCGGCTGGACCAAGCGGGCACCGGAGCAGGACACCGCACCGGCGAATGAACCGCCCGCTGCGCGAACACCGGACTCCCCTGCCGTGCCTGACGGCACGCAGGAATTGGCCCCTGAAATGCCAGAAGCAGCGGAGGATGCGGCAGAAATCATCCGTGTGGCAGAGAACACCGCGAAGGAGCCTGAACAGCCACCGGATCTGTCTGCGCAGACGATGCGCTTTGCGCCGGTCTCAGAGGAGCCGGAACCCGACGAAGCGCCCAAAATCTGGACATATAAGGGCGAACCGACGCCGGAAGCATCCGATGCGCGGACGCGGCTATCGAAAGAAGAACTGCGGGAGCGGCAGCGGCAAAAGCGGCTGGAGCTGCGGGAGCTGCGCAAGACACGGCGGCGCGAAAAGCGCGAGGATCAGCCGGAGCGTACCTACGCATCCCCGGAGGAGGCCTATTCGTTCTACTGCAAGCCCGACACCTTGCGGCTGCGGCTGCTGCTCTGTACGCTGCTGACCGTGGCGTCTGCCGTACTGCTGGCCTTTGCGTCCGGCATTCTTCCGGGTGCGGAGCAGCACATGGCGCTCTTTTCCGCGCTGATGCTGTCGCTGATGGCAATTCAGGCCGTGCTCTGTCTGGATTTGCTGATGGAGGGCGTGCTCCGCGCGGCACATCTGAAATTTGATCTCAACAGTCTGCTGCTGCTCACGACGCTTGCCGCCGCGGGCGACGCAGTCTTTGCGCTGCTCAACGGGCGGATTCCGTTCTGCACGGTGGTCTCGGTAGAGCTGCTTGTCGCGCTCTGGAGCAGGACGCTGCTGAAGGCGGCGAAATATAAGACGCTGAAGGCGATATGCAGTATGCCAGCGCCGACCGGCGCGGCGCGCAGTGAAAAGGCCTGGCACGGGACGGACTGTATTTTCCGCGTTCCCGGGCAGCGGGACGAAACCGTGCGGCAGCTCGAAATGCCGGACGGCGCCATGAAGTGCGGCCGCGTTTACGCACCGGTCATGACCGGTGTGACGCTGGTGCTCGCAGTCCTGACAACGATGCGCGGCGGCAACAATTTCCTCTGGGCATGGACAGCGATGCTGCTGGCCGGGTTCCCGGCGGGTCTGCTGCTGAGCTACCCGCGCACATTCCAGCGGCAGGCGTCGCGGCTATACCGGCGCGGCGCGGCACTCGGCGGATGGCGCGGTGCGCGCACGTTTACCGGCGAGTGTGCGGTGACGATCATGGATCAGGATTTGTTCCCTGCCGGGTCAGTCACGCTCAACGGAATGAAAATCTACTCCGACCGCTCGGTCAGCCAGCTCATTGGTTTTGCATCCGCCGTCGTGCAGACGGCGGGCAGCGGACTGATGCCGCTGTTTGACGAGATGATGCACAATCAGAACGGGCGGCACTACCGTGTCGATACGTTCCGCCGCTACGAAGGCGGAGGCCTTGGCGCAGAGATCCAGGGCGACGTGATTTTGATGGGTTCGATCGGGTTTATGAAGCTGATGCGGGTACAGATGCCGGAGGGCACGCGGCTGAAGCAGGCCGTGTATCTCTCAGTCAACGGAGAGCTTGCGGCGGTATTTGCACTGAACTACGCGCCGAACGCCGGAGCCCGCGCAAGCCTTGCCGCGGCAATTCACACGGCGGGGTTGCTGCCGCTGCTGGCAACGCGCGATTTTATGCTGACGCCGCAGTTTTTGAAGCTGCGCTACAAGGTCGCATCTGACCGGGTAGAATTCCCGACCGTAGAGGAACGCGCACGGCTCTCGGAACCGGACGCGGGCAAGGACGGCACACAGGGTGCGCTGCTGGCGCGCGACAGCCTGGAGAGCTTTCTCGCGGCTGTGACCGGTGCGCGCGCGATGCACAGCGCGGCGCTCGGCAGCATCGTGATTGCGCTGATGGGCGGACTGCTCGGCGTGGTGGTGCTGTTTTTCCTGACGTTCCTCGGCGCAACACTCTCCGCTTCGTGCTGGAATTTATTCCTTTATACGATTTTGTGGCTGATTCCCGCGATTTTACTGACCGGTTTTGGCGGGCGCAGCTAGGGTGTATCCGGAAACTCCCGACGCACCCGCGCGCTTCGGCGGATCTTTTCCGTCAATCCTGCGGTTTGGAAAGCTCGAAATACTGTGCAGCCGTTGGCGACGAAGGAGCCTTACGGATGCGGCACACCCCTTGCGGGTACATACAGGATTCCTGCGCCTTTCAAATCTTGACTTGACGGAAAAATTTTTGCCGAATCTGCTTGCCGAATTGTGCGGTACTGCCCTAGATTTACAAAATACTGTACAATTTTATCACGGTCACGCCAAGATAATGTTTGCATTCTGACGATGCTTCGTATATAATGGATTTTAAGAGTGGCGTTTCTATTGCCGCATGGGCAGTCTGCCTTGAACAACAGCCTGTCCGCAGAAAGGAGAAAATTAAACTATGGGCTACACTGCCAACGACATCCGCAACATCAGCCTGCTTGGTCACGGCGGAGACGGCAAATCCGCACTGTGCGAGAGTATGCTGTTCACTACCAAGGCGATCACGCGTCTCGGCAAACGCGCCGACGGCACGACTGTCTCCGACTTCGACGATGAAGAAAAGAAAAGACAGTATTCCATCTCCTCCTCCGTGATCCCGGTAGAATATAATAAATGCAAGATCAACGTGATCGATAACCCGGGTTATTTCGACTTTGCCGGTCAGATCGCGCAATCTCTGCGCGTGGCCGACGCCGGTCTGATCTGCCTGACGGCCAAGGGCGGCATCGCTGTTGGCACGGAGAAGGGCTGGAAGAGCCTTTCCAAGGCCGGTCTGCCCGCTATGTTCTACATCTCCAAGCTTGACGAGGAGCACGCGAACTTCTTTAACGTGTTCGACTCGCTGCGTGAGATGTTCGGCGCGTCCGTCATCCCCTTCACGTTCCCGATTATGAACGGCGACAAGGCGGTTGGCGTGGTCGACCTGGTTACAAAGAAGGCATACGACGAAGCCGGCAAGGAAATCGCCCTGCCCGCCGACGCCGCCGACAAGATTGAAGAATATATGGCCGAGCTGAACGAGCAGGTTGCTGAAACCGACGAGGCGCTCATGGAGAAGTTCTTCATGGAGGAGCCGTTCACCGATGAAGAGCTGCTCACCGGCATCAAGGCAGGCATCCGTACCCGCAGCGTGACTCCGGTTTTCTGCGGCTGCGCATATACCGGTCTCGGCACGACGAGCCTGATGGAAAACATCGTGAAGTTCGCACCGAATCCGCTCGAGGGCAAGCCGATGACGCAGATCGTCGACGGCGAGGAGAAGGAATTCAAGCTCGACCCGAAGGGCAGTCCGATGGCATTCGTATTCCACACCATGTCCGACCAGTATGGCAAGAACTCCTACTTCAAGGTCATCTCCGGCGACATTGAGGACACCATGACCGTCCAGAACGTGCGCACCGGCGACTCTGAAAAGCTCGGCAATATGTTCTTCCCGAAGGGCAAGGACAACACCAAGGCTTCCAAGATCTGCTGCGGCGACATCGGCGTGTTCACGAAGCTCGCTTCCGTGAAGAATGGCGATACGCTTGGGATGCCGGGCAAGACTGTCCAGATCAAGGGCATGAGCTACGACGAGCCGATGTATAAGATGGCGATTTACGCCAAGGTCAAGGGCACAGAAGATAAGATCGCGGCCGGTCTGGTCAAGCTGAACGAGGAAGATTCCTCTTTCACCTACGGCAATGATCCCGAGACGAAGGAACTCATCATCTCCGGTGCCGGCGATATGCAGCTCTCCGTCCTGATGGCCAAGCTCCAGAGCAAGTACAAGGTTGAGGCTGTGCTGAAGCCTGCAAAGATCGCATACCGTGAGACGATCAAGAAGAAGGTTGAGATCCACGGCCGTCATAAGAAGCAGTCCGGCGGCCATGGCCAGTTCGGTGACGTCTACATCCGCTTTGAGCCACAGAGCGAGAGTGAGGAAATGATCTTCGCGGACGAGACTGTCGGCGGCTGCGTGCCGAAGAACTTCATCCCGTCCGTTGAAAAGGGTCTGCGCAACTGCGTCGGCAAGGGCGTACTCGCCGGTTACCCGGTTGTGTTCCTGAAAGCCACGCTGTACTTCGGCTCTTATCACCCGGTCGACTCCTCCGATATGGCGTTCCAGACCGCTGCCGGTATCGCCTACAAGGAAGGTCTGCCCACAGCCGGCCCGACGCTGCTCGAGCCGATCGGCGAACTGAAGGTTCTTATTCCCGACGCCAACATGGGCGACGTGATTGGCGATCTCAATAAGCGCCGCGGCCGCGTCATGGGTATGAACCCCGATCCCGAGAATCCCGGCTATCAGATCGTCGAGGCGGAAGTCCCGGTGGGCGAGATGACCAGCTATACCATCGACCTGCGCGCGATGAGCCAGGGTCGCGGCAGCTACACGCTGAAGTTCGTCCGCTATGAGGAAGTTCCGCAGATGAACCAGGCGAAGATCATCGAGGATGCTAAGAAGGAAGACGAAGAATAATTCCTTCCCATATAAACAAATTACAGGCTCCCCAAGCGGGGAGCCTGTTGTTATTGTAAACAAACAATCCATTCTCCTTCTCTATTTGGAGAAAGAGACAGATCACGGCAGTTTCTTTTTGGACTCCAAAAGGATTTGCGCCCCCATTCTTTTCGCCTCTTTTCGGAGAAAGAAAAGAACGGGTTCAAAAAAGCGTTTCTTTGGGCGCGGAGGAAACCGGAAGAAGCGGGCGGACAGAGTCGTCCGCCCCTACAAGGTGCGGCGGAAAATCGTAGGAACAGGCGGGCAGGGTCGTCCGCCCCTACGGGTGCGGCGGAAGATCGGAGGTTGTAACGATGCATTGCAACTGCTCCCAGACCCTCATCCGTCTGCTTCGCAGACACCTTCCCCGGAGGGGAAGGCAA
>CAKUJA010000036.1 GCA_934661135.1 uncultured Oscillospiraceae bacterium | reverse complement strand
GATAGCCGTAGGCCATTGCAAGGCCGCTGACCGTGCCGCACGTGTTCCGCATCCCGGCCATGCCGCCGCCAAAGGCCGACGCCAGCCTTGCCGCTTCCTCCCGGTCGAGATTCCCCTCCGTAAACGCAAGGAACACCGCCTGTGCGCAGTTATATCCCTCTAAAAAGAGTTCCTTCGCCCTTGCTTCATATGCTTCTGCTGTCATCTCATCCAATCCTTTCTACTGTAAAATGCCGTCCTCCGCACCGGCGGCAGCGGCAGTCCTGTCTCCCGCTCTCAATGCTGCGCACCACCGCGCCGCGCCGCAGATACCGGCTCTGTGCGCCGCAGGTTTCGCACCGCACCACATATCCCCGTCCATCATTGCGGCCTTCCTGCGCCGGGAGCGGCTGCGCCAGCCGCTCCGGTCTGCATCCGATTTGGGTACAGAGCGATTTCCACACGCGGTCATGGCCATGGCGCTTCCCGGTCAGCATCGCCGCCGCTGCGTGCGCATACTCGTGCCGCGCCGTTTCCAGAAACTCCGCGTCATCTCCGCGCAGAAACTCCGCAATCCGAATTTCCACCGGCCGGTCGCCCTGAAAGCAGCAGACGCCGCGCTGCCGGCACATCCGCTTGGAAAACGCCAGCCGGATTTTCGTCGTGTCAATCCCGAGGTAGCGGTCGAGCCGGTCATATTCTTCTCGTAATTCCGTAATTGCCCACATCATATTAGATAGTATACCACACGCGTTTCCCGCTGTCACGTTTTTCATGCTTGCCGCCCGCCGTCCGGCCTGTTATACTAAGGTGTATCCCAATCCCGCAAAGGAGACGCGCCATGGCCTTTTCCAGAATCTATCTTGAGATCACAAATTGCTGCGATCTCGCCTGCTCGTTCTGCCATGGCACGCGCCGCCCCCCAGCATTCCTCACTGTGCCGCAGTTTACCGCGCTGGCCGAAGCGCTGCGCGGCCATACGCGCTTTCTCTATTTTCATGTCATGGGCGAGCCGCTGCTCCACCCAGACCTCCCGGCATTTCTGCGCATCGCAGGTGAGATGGGGTTCCGTGTGATTCTCACCACCAACGGCACCCACCTGCCCCAGTGCCAGTCCGCGCTGCTGGCCTCGCCCACGCTGCACAAGCTCAGCCTCAGCCTGCATTCCTTTGAAGCCAACTCCGGTACGGACATGGCCGCCTATCTCCGCGGCTGCACCGCTTTTGGCCTTACGGCCGCCGCACAGGGGGTTCTCATCGACTACCGTCTCTGGAATCTCGACGGCGCAGCCACCCGCGGCGCAAATCTGCAAAACGGCGCCATCCTCTCACACCTCCATGCCGCCTATCCCGGTGAATGGATCAAAAACACCTGGGGTTGGCGCCTTTGCGACCGGACATTTCTGCACTACGGCGAACGGTTCGACTGGCCGGATTCTGCCGCACCCGACCGCGGCGCTGCCGGCGGCTGCCGCGCCCTGCGCGACCAGATCGCCGTCCTCTGCGACGGCACGGTTGTCCCCTGCTGCCTTGACGCCGACGGTGCCATCCCGCTCGGCAATCTATTCTCCCAGCCGCTCGACGAGATTCTCTCCTCCGATGCCGCGCAGTCGCTCCGCACCGGCTTTCAGCGCCAAATGCGTCTGCACCCGCTTTGCCGCACCTGCGGCTACGCCGACCGCTTCCGCAAATTCTGAACCGATCGCGAAAGATCTTTAGGATTTTTTCATGTTTCGTTTACAAACTGTTCACCATCCGCGCGCCGTTTTCCGGTATCCTAGGAATCACAGAGGATGCTGGTTCCTGAGAACACTGAGGAACGGCCGACAGCATTCTTTGTACGGCGATTCCGTTATTTCATCTTCTCCTCTTTCTCTCTGAAAAATGCCCGCCGCAGGTTTCCTGCGGCGGGTATTCTTCGCACATTCAAACGCCGCCCACGCAGAGATTCCAATCCTGCGGGGCGGCGTTTTTCAATTTTCTATCTTATTCCTGTTCCCAGTTGTGCCAGATGTTCTGCACATCGTCGTCATGGGGCACTTTATGCGCAAGGAATCATCGAAAATTTCATTGTAAATCAGCGGTTTTCAATGTTTACGTCGCTTCAAAGTTGCAATTTTTCTTGTGCGGTATGTCACAATTCTTTTGGACAGATTTAGTATAACAGATGCAAAGGCTCAAGTCAATTCATATTGCTATTAACACTCATGGGGGAAATTTTATTTTTATAATAAAAAAACGAAAAATCCCCCCGCTCATCATTTTGCCTATAACAATCCGCATCGCGTGTAATATGCGTGTGTGGCATCATGCAAAAAAGCAAGCACAATATACGATCGTCGCTTTGCGTAACTGCTCTTTCCTTGCTGCATACAAACCAGCTTGCCGCGATAGCGGCATAGTATTCCAGTATTAAAAATAACATTATAGCAAAAAGTATTAAAAGTTATTGACATACAGGAAGGGTGTAGTTATAATAGCAGTATCAATTTAGACGGTCGTTAAATTTAATACAAATGGAGCTGATACTATGACATACGGATACTGCCGCATTAGTACGAAGAAGCAGAACATTGAGCGTCAGGAACGGAACATCAAAGCAACTTATCCCGAAGCACTCATTCGCAAAGAAGTCTATACCGGCACAAAGTCAGACCGCAAGGAATGGAGCAAGCTTCTAAAGGCTCTGAAGCCTGCTGACACCGTTGTATTCGATAGCGTCAGCCGTATGTCCAGAAATGCTGAAGAAGGCTTTGAAACGTATGAGCGGCTTTACAATGCAGGGATCAATCTTGTCTTTCTCAAAGAGCCGCATATCAACACGGACACCTACAAGCAGGCGATTGAGAATCAGATGCAAATAGCTATCAATTCAGGCGATCATGCTACAGATGAACTCATGCAGTCTATCATTGCCGCTTTGAACAAGTACATTCTGGCTTTGGCAAAGAAGCAGATATATCTTTCCTTTGAGCAATCAGAGAAGGAAGTCACAGACCTGCACCAACGCACAAAAGAAGGTATTCAGACCGCAAGGCTCAATGGCAAACAGATTGGACAGAAGCAAGGTGCAAAGTTGACCACCAAAAAGAGCATTGCCGCAAAGAAAGAAATTCTGAAGCACTCCAAGGATTTCAGCGGCACATTGAGCGATACTGACGCCATGAAGCTTATTGGACTGAGCCGCAATACCTACTACAAGTACAAAAAAGAATTGAAGCAGGGCAACTAAGCTCCTGCTTCATTTTCTCTGTGTAGGGGGATATTTTTGGATTAGCGGTCTACCACTGTGACGGGTTCGCCTGTAGCACATCAATTCTCAGCTCACCTAAGATACCGATTTTTTTGCATTATTAATCAATGGTTTTTTTGCAAACTGTAAAGACGTCAATTTATATGCCTTAGAGCTGTTTGCCAAAAAATCATTGCTACTAATGTACGATTTCAGCTCACAGGGCATATTAGACGGTCTTTGACAATGGACATTGCAAACTAAAAACCGTGCTTAATGTCACCTAATACAAATTAGGACGTTTTAACTGTATAATTATATTTAAAAATATTTATATCGTTAATTTGTCCAAATTTGTAGACTTCTGCCCATACTGCCGCATCATCTTCATCAACAATCAAATATTCTTCGTCACCTGTTTCTAACATTCTAGTATAGTCTGGTATCTTCTGCCTACTTACTCGTATAAACCCATCTATAAACTCAGCACTTGATTTAACATCATGCAGTTTTCCAAGAAGGTTTTCAGATATTATTTCATTCAAAGCAGCGCTATATGTTTTGATATTTCCTTCACGGTGTTTAACACATAAAGCAATTTTCTTCACCGAACAATAGCCTAAAACATTAAATTCTTTGCGTACTTCGGCATTACACTTTTTCCAATATTTTGTTTTATCAGTTTTTCTAGCGATATACCCATTTTTAGACACATAGATTTCTCCATTATCCCGAAGGGCCGTCAATACAGTTTTTTCGGTTTCTACTAATCGAGAATATTCTGGATTCTCTTGAAAGATATTTTGTTTGAAAATTATTCCATCTTTATCCTGAAACAGCCTGTATCCCTTTTGCACCGTAATATATCCATGCTTTTGCATAGACTTCAAGAAGTTCCCAATATTCCAATCAAAGTACTGGACGCATTTTGCGTACATTTTACTTAAGTCGGTTTCCTTGAAACCTGAAGCTACTGCAATTTTTGCTCGGTTTCCGGGCTTGCCAAGCAACTTGAAATTCTGGTTACACAAGCCAAGCCATTCTCTTAGCTCATTTGGTGATACTATTTTACTTTGCCCTTTGCTCAATGAGCATAGAATTATTGCTTCAAAGTATCGTTGATACTTCTGCTTTTTGTCCTCTATTATAGCTGGATTGGTATAGTATTCCTTTATTTTGTAATGTGTTTTTTCCTTCTCAAAGCTACATATTTGTGAAAGTTGTTTGAGCTGCGCTGTTTTACTATTGCTTGTAACCGGCTCCATGCCAATTACTCTGCATAGTTCTGCATATGTAAGTGACTTTTGCTCTTTTGCTAGAGATTTCAGTTGTTCGATATCTACGTTCTCTAAGTAGTTCTTCAGAATAATCACGCTCCTGTGCATTCATCTCAGAATTTCAAAGCTGTATTGTTATCTTCCCATACTGGCCGCTCAGTAAGTAAAAGTATCGTAAAGATATTTACATCCCTAAAATACCACGTGGCCGTAACCTTTTAATTGGTTTTTTCTATTCCTTTTTTACTATAAGCAAAATCCCCACAAGAGTCAATCTGCTCCTGCGGGGATAATTTTACAGATATTTATTGATGGCTTTCCATGTTGAAGAAAATATTTCCTTCAAGGCTTGCGCCCGAGCGGGAGTGCATTGATCTAGAACATCCGTGATTTCCTGATAAGCGGTCTGTTTGCTAAAATCACTTGCATCGTAAAGCAAGCTATCTGCGCTTACATTAAGCGCATCCACCAAATCAGCAAATACTTGTAAGCTCAACTTTGTATTTCCAGTTTCGATATGACTCATATGTGTTGTTGAGATATTTACTCTCTCAGCAAGCGTTTCTTGTGACAGTCCCTGTGCCTTTCGATACTTCCTGATTCTCTGTCCAATTGCGTAATAATCCATTCCTTCACCGCCTATACAATTAAATTATTCTTGAATTGTATAGGTTATTATGGTAATATTTAATAAATTATATAGGCTATATTATGTCTATATAGTTTATATAAAGAGAAGAAAGGAATTCAAAAAGATGAAAAAAATTCATGGTTTCCTATCCGGTTTTGTTTGCGCCTTATTGTTGATTGCACTTGTTACCAGCGTATTTGCATTTACCGGGAAAATTACTGTCTCAAAATCAAATGTCAAATTAAATGGAGATTTAGTTTTATTGGGTTCCAGCGAATATTCTTTAGCAAATGGCTGTTCCGCTCCGGTCAGTTTGGTCTATACCGATGAAAAAGGCGGTGGTACCACTTATTTACCTGTACGCAAAATCAGCGAAATTCTTGGTGTTCCTATTGAGTGGGACGGAGCCAGTAAGAGTATTTTGATTTATACCGGCACAGCTCCATCAAACACTCAGCAGCCGAGTATGTCCATGCCTCAACAAAACCAGACGTCAGGCGTGCAACAGACGCAAGCTATCACGACGGTTGATGAACTGGCCAGCTATTTGAATACGGGCCTTGGCCCGATTAAAACTGCCATCGGAACATATACCTATAATATCAGAATTACCGAGAACACCGATTCATATTTCCCACAGGATTTTACGATCAATACAGAATTTATTGGGGGTATGCCTTGGCCTGATCTAAACTACTCTCTCAGTTACACGGATGAACAAAAAGCCGCTGCGATTCAAACTCTGCGTGAGTTCCAGCAGAATGTTTATAGCATTGCAGCATCGTATTTCCCTAACAAGAAAATAACTGGCTGCTATTACAACTCCTATTATAAATATCCGCATATCTATAAGGGGTATGTATCTACAAAAGTAATGACTTGGAAAAACTATTCCGGTGATATTTTTGCTGATTATGCCAATTCGAGCATCACCTCGTTTAGCTGGTATACCAACAATGATGATTATATTTTCAATTAAAACAAGCAAATTAACTATACCCCAAATAGGAGGAGATTTGTAATGAAAAAACCAGTATTTGTATTTTTATCGCTTGCGCTTCTCTTAGTTATACCAACTGCTTGTGGTAAGGTTAACCACGCCAAAGAACTGATTTCGGAGATTGGTGAAGTCACAGTAGAAAGTGCTTCAAAAATTGAAGCTGCTGAAGCAGCTGTCGAAGAACTCAATGATAAGCAGTTAGAAAAGGTCGACAATCTAGCTACATTAAGTGCGGCTAAAGAGCAGTATGAAATTGCAGTAAAAACTCAAAAGGAGAATAACAAAAAAATCAATAATGTTGAAGAAAGAATCTCAAAAATAGGTGAAATTTCCGCTGATAGTGTTTGTAGGATAAAAATTGAGAATGCACGATATGCATATGATGCACTTGACCCTGAACTGCAAGAATCTGTGAATAACTATGATGTATTAACTGCTGCTGAAAATACATATTCTCAGCTTGCAATAACAGCAATAACTGATGCGATTAACGATATCGGTACAGTATCTCTCGACAGAGCTGCTGCAATCACTGCGGCAAGGAAGGCCTATGATAAATACAGTGCAGATATTCAGGAACAAGTTAAAAACAGGGACACTCTGTTTTCAGCCGAAAAGCAACTAGTTGACCTGCAAATTGCATACGCAACTGAATGCATTGAAAACATCGGAACTGTTACCACAGAAAGCGCTGATGTAATTGCCACCGCAACAACAGCTTTCAATGCTGTGCCAGTTTCAGACAGAACAAGAATCGAAAACCGTGGTCTCTTAACAAAGGCTAAAGACACGTATAACGAATTATTAACAGCTAAGGAACGCGAACAGGCCATTGAGGAAGCACGAAATATAATTCGTGTTACCAAAGTTGATGTTTCCGCACCGGATAGCGCTGGTGGTGTAGAACTATATTTCAATTTCGTAAATAATTCTGATAAAACAATTAAATATCTACGGTTCGGTGTTACGTTCTATAATGCCGTAGGCGACATTGTTCTACCAAACTACGATAAGCAAACGATTAACTATTGCAGAGAAACTGGCCCTTATAAAAAAGGAGAAGGTTTAAGCGGAACATATTGGTATTGGGGAAAGTTCTATAGTTTTGACATTAAATCTGCAAAATTAGTTGACCTTAGTATTGAATACACAGATGGCACAAGCGTCGCTCTTACGAAAGATCAGATAGATGGCGTTCAATACTAATTGATCATTTCTTCTAGTGGGGGAACGATAGATGAAACAAGTTCTAAGAAGTGCATTGGTTTTTTTCATATTGCTTTCCGCATTAACCGGCTGTAAAAAATCCAGTGTAAGAAAAGTTGAAAAGTCTATTGAAAAAATTGGTGTTGTTTCAGTTGAAAAAGAAACACTCATTCAAAATGCCCGAGAAGCATTTGACCTTTTAACAGTGGACGAAAAAGACGATGTAGAAAATGCAGCAGCCTTGGAGGATGCAGAATCGCAACTCGCTGTCTGCAAGGTAGATGCTCTGATAGATGGTGTTGGCGATTTTGATGATACAACAGCAGAAAAGATTGCTCAAATCGAAGATGAAATTAAAAAACTAAGCACAACTCAAAAGAGCAACTTAGTAAACAGCCAAGCATTTGAGGAAATCAAATCCGCTTACCGCGTATGGTGTGTTGAACAGGCTATTGCGGAAAACTGCAAGCTCGAAGAAATGACATATGCCGATAAACAAGATGTCCAGAAAGCACAGGTTCAATATGATGAACTGACTGAGGACGAGCAAGGCCGAGTCCAAAATGCAGAACTACTTCAAGATGCTGTTCGTAAAATCGATGAGCTTGCATTGGAAGTACTGACGAAGGATTTAGATATTGAAGCAATGAAAACCATCATTAGCACCGGATTCTCAGGCAATCAAATAACATACACGCTAGATAAAGAAAACCGGAATTATATCATCGAAATGAATATGAACGAAGATGCCTCGACAGCTTATTTCCTGTACCCTGCCATTGCAGCAGGACTTATAAACAGCATCAAAAGTAACTGTGAGGAACTTTGCAAAAACTTCTACGACAATGGAACAAAGAAATATAATGTTGATTGCACTTTTATTTTTAACGACTGCTACGGAGGTGAGATTTTCACCATAGTGAACGGTGAAGTACAATAGTTATACGGATTGTTAGTAATTTCATTTTTTACGATAGTAGAAGGCAGAGGATATTTCCCCCTGCCTTCTCTCTTTATCAGATTATTCTTGATTATTAACATAGATTTCCCGCTCAGAACAGCTATATCCTGTCACGCTGTCTGCACCGCATGAGCGGGCGTTTACATACTCAACAGCACACTTTTCTGCTTCGCAATTTGAATCACGTCAGCGTCACGCAGGCTGTTCAGGTAGGTCTGCGTGATTTGCACGTTTTCATGGCCTAACAGGCGCGAAAGCGTATAGAGGTCTGTTCCCATTTTGATCTGCTGTTGGGCATAAAAATGACGGCAGGTATGCGGAGAAATGCGTACGCCTTCTATTCCCCCTCCGTGTCGCTTAATGATATGCTCAACCGCTGAGTTTGTCAGCTGTCTGCCATGAAAGGAAAGAAAATAATAATCCTCTGTGTTTTTCAGCGTGAAATACTGCGCTGCACACTGTTCATACCGCAGCATGGCCTTGCGCAGAACCGGCGTAACAGGAACAACACGCTGCTTATGATTTTTACCGTTGATAATGATAAAATCGTCGTGAATATCCTGCTTTTGAATGCAGCATAATTCCCAACAGCGAATTCCTGTTTCAAACAGCATGGTCAGAATGGCCGCATCGCGTATTTGCAGATAGTCACAACCTTTGCAGGAACGAATCATCTGGCGCACATCTGCAACCGAAAACGCCAGAATCACAGCCTTGTCCTGTTTGCACCATTTGAAGTTTTTGCGCGTGTTGAAGCCACCATAGCCTTCCTCATAGCAATACTGAATGAATACCTTTGCCACCCTCAAAAGTCCATTGATGTAGCTGCCCTTTTTTCCTCGCTCACTCATAAAGCGCGAGAATTGCCGCACCACAGCAAGTGATACGTCCTCGATTTCCGTCACGTCTGCTTCTTCCTCGCAAAAGCGCAAAAAGAGATTGAGGTTGTTCCGATAACTCCGAATCGTCTTCGGGGTAAACTTCCGAACCTCAATCTCTATCAGGTATTCTTTTGCTGCTGCACTGATTTTCATTTCTTTTTCTCCCTTCGTATGTTGCAACGCAAGGAGCGGCGTATGTCACAGCGGGCACAATGTATATCGCAATTCAGATTTTATTTGTTCTGAAATCCCGTCGTTTTTGTTGAAAATCAGCTGATTTTTATTGAAGGAATTTGCTTATTCCTGTTCCCAGTTGTGCCAGATGTTCTGCACATCGTCGTCATCCTCAAAGATCTCCAGCATCTTCTCCATGTTGGCAATGTCCTCCGGATTTTCGAGCTTCTGGTAGTTCTGCGGAACCATCTCAATCTGCGCCGACTCAAATTTGTAACCCTTGTCCTCAAGCACCTTGGCCACATCGTTGAAGTCGTTGGGGTCGGTGTAGATCGTGAAGCAGCCTTCCTCCGGCTGGAAATCGGCGGCGCCCGCGTCCAGCGCGTCCATCATCACGGCATCCTCGTCGAGTTCTTCCTCCTCGTTGTCGATCACAATGACGCCCTTCTTGTCGAATGCCCAGCTCACGCAGCCGTTCACGCCGAGACTTCCGCCGTATTTGTCGAAATGATGGCGGACATTGCCCGCAGTGCGGTTGCGGTTGTCGGTCATGGTCTCCACGATGACCGCAATTCCGCTCGGGCCGTGGCCTTCGTAGGTGATGGATTCATAGCTGTCGCCCTGGCCGGCGGAAGCCGCCTTTTCGAGCACGCGCTTGATGTTGTCGTTCGGCATATTGGCTGCCTTGGCCTTCGTGATGACTGTCGCCAGGCGGGAGTTGTACGCCGGGTCGGCAACGCCGCCGCCCTCTTTGACCGCGACGATCATTTCCTTGGAAATCTTTGTAAAGGCCGCCGCGCGCTTCGCGTCCTGTGCGCCCTTCGTTTTCTGAATGTTATGCCACTTGGAATGTCCGGACATGGAGTGTTCTTCCCTTCGTTTCAGTTTTACACGTTATTTTATCATACGCTCGCGGCAAAAATCAACCAAAAAATTGGATTTCATCGCGATGTACTGCCGATTTCAGCACGCGCAGCTCCGGGAACCGCTCCCGCAGCAGCACTGTCAGCACATCGCAGACCGGATTTTCCGTCTCAAAATGCCCCGCGTCGATCAAATTCAGGCCATGGTAGCGCGCTTCTTCAAACTGGTGATACTTCAAATCCGCCGTCACAAACGTGTCGCACCCGGCCGCAAGCACCGCATCCATCTCGCTCCCGCATCCTCCGCCGCCCACAGCGACGCAGCGTACCGGCTTGCCTGCGTCGGCCAGCCGTACGCCGGGGCAGTCCAGCGCAGCCTTTACAAATGCCGCGAACGTCCGCGCATCCGTCTGCTCCGTCTCGCCAATCCGAATCAGGCCGTAGGGACGCCCCTGCGCATCCTCGCCCGCCGGCTGCATCACACGGACATTCTCCAGCTCCAGCTTTGCCGCCAGCACATCGTTAACGCCGCCCGGCGCGCAGTCGAGGTTCGTATGCAGGTTGATCGCGGCAATACCGTGCTCGATCAGCTCCAGAATCGACCGCCCCGCAAGCGTCTGCTCATTGATCGTGCGCGGCGGCTGGAAAAACAGCGGGTGGTGCGTCACGATGCACTGCGCGCCGATCTGCTCCGCCTCCGCAATCACATCCGGCAGCGGGTCAAGCGCCACCAGCACGGTCTCCACCGCGCGGTCAAACCGTCCGCAGAGCAGTCCCACGTTGTCCCAGTCGCCCAGCTTCATCGTCTCGGGCGCAAACGTAAACAGCGCGTCATAAATTTCCCGTACCGTTCTCATAGCGTTTCCTCATTTCTTCCACTTCCTCCAGCGCCGTCCGGTAATAGGCCAGCCGCTCCGGCCGCGGATGCTCCGCGTGCTCCAGTCCGACCACCGTTGTCCGCAGCGCCGCCGCAATCCGAGCCATGTATGGCTCCACCAGCGCATCGCCGCTCTCCAGCAGCCACGGTGAGACATACTGCTGCCCCGGCGTCAGGCGCTTCCCTTCTCCCGGCCTTGCCAGCAGCACCGTATAGAGGAATTTTCCGTCCTGCACCGGTTCCTCTCGCTCGACGGCAAAGCCGTTTTCTCCGAGCCAGCGCCGAAGCTCCTGCCCCGCCGACTGCGGCTGTAAAATCAACCTGCACGTCGGCGTGCGCAGCCACGCGCAGCGCGACAGAATTTCAACAATCAAATCGCCGCCCATGCCTGCGCAGACAATCGTATCCGCCTCATCCTGGGCGATCTCCGCCAACCCGTTTGAGAGCCGGAACTCCATCCGCGCGTCCACGCCGTATTTTGCCGCGTTCCGCCGCGCCGCTTGCAGCGGCGCCTGCCGCAGATCCGCCGCAATCACGTGCGCGGCAATTCCCTGATTCAATAAGTAAATTCCTAAATATCCGTGATCGGTGCCAATGTCGGCCACCCGCGCCCCTTTCGGCACAAACGCCGCGCAGCGCAGCAGCCGCTTGGAAATTGGTAGTTTCATAGAGTTCTCCGGTTATCAAAAAAGGCGGCCGTCAGCCGCCTTTCAGCGTGTCAAAAAAGCCTTTTTGCCCCGCTTCCTGTCCGGCTTTTCAAGCTTAAAAAGCTGGAAAAGCCGTTTGATTGAACGCGAAGGGGGCGCTTAACCCCCTTCGCACTTCCCCTGCGACTCTGTCGCGGAGCTGCATTTCATCGTTTCCCGACAGTCTCAAATGATCCTTTACAGACCGGCCTCGGCGCTCGCTTCGATGAAGCGGTTGACCTGTGCAAGGAACGCGTCGCAGTCCACACCATGCACCATGCAGGCTTCCTCCACAGTCTCGCCGCGGGAGGACGGGCAGCCAAGGCAATGCATTCCGATCGCCATGAACAGCGGAGCGGTTTCCGGTGCGATATCCAGAACATCGCCGATAATCGTGGACTTTTCAATCTTAACAGCCATAAAAATGACCTCCTGTTTCTTTTATAGACGTATTATACCCAGTTTCGCCGAGAAATGCAAGAGGGTCAGCGCATCAAACCGACGCAGTCGTAATACGGCTTGGTCGCGATCAGCGCCTTATGCTCCTTGAATTTGTCGTGCGTCAGCGTAATCACCGCGTAATCGCACTCCGCCATTGCGTCCTCAAGCGTATGGTTTTTGAATCCCGCAACTTCGCCCTCAATGTACGGCTCACAGGCGATGACCTGATATCCCTTCTCCTCGAGAATCTTTGCAAACAGCACCGACGGACTCTCGCGCGTGTCGTCGATGTTGGCCTTAAAGCTCATGCCGAGCACCGCGACCTTCGCCCCCGGCTTCACGTCACGGCCAATCCGCTCCGCAACCCATTCCGGCTTCGTGTCGTTGACATACCGCGCCTCTGCAATCAGCGGCGTGATGTCCTCAAACTTCTCATGGATGAACCACGGGTCAACCGCAATGCAGTGCCCGCCGACGCCGACACCCGGTGTGTGCACATTCACGCGCGGATGGCAGTTGGCCAGCTCAATGAGCCGGAACACATCAATGCCCAGCCGGTCGCAGACCTTGCTCAGCTCGTTGGCATACGCGATATTGATATCGCGGAACGTATTTTCCGTCAGCTTGCACATCTCGGCAGTCAGGTCGTCGGTCAGGCGGATCGTCCCCTTCGTCACAACCTTCTCATAGATGCTCTTGGCATACTCCGCCGCCTCCGGGCGGTTGGAGCCGATAATGCGGTCGTTCTGCCGCAGCTCAATGAGCATCCGCCCCGGAATAATCCGCTCCGGGCAATGCGCCGTCATAAATTCCTCCGGCTTCAAGCCGCTGACCTCGGAGACAATCCGCTCCACCAGCCGCGTCGATCCCGGGGGCGACGTGGATTCCAGCACGCAAAGTCCGCCCGCGCGGATCACACTGCCGACCTCCCGCGCTGCCGCCTCCACAAAGCGCATATCCGATACGCGCTTCTTCTCCGGCGTCTCGCGGTACGGCGTCTGCACGGCGATGATAAACACATCCGCCGGCTCCGGCTTCGTTGTAAAATGCAGCCGCCCGGTGGCCATCGCCTCGGTCAGCGCCTCCTGCAGGCCGGGCTCTACAATGTTGATCTTTCCCTGGCTCAATATGGAAACCGTTTCTTCCTTCACGTCAAATCCGCAGACCTCATATCCCGCGAGCGTGAAGGTAACGGCAGTGGGCAGGCCGATGTAGCCGCAGCCCATAATCTCAATCTTTTTCATGTTTGTTCGCTCCTTTGACAAGGGCATCATACTCTATTTCTTATGCTTTTGCAAGCAGTTCCTCCGTCATATCGACGGTTTCCCACGGCAGGTTCAGCTCCTCGCGGCCAAAGTGTCCGTAGGCCGAGGTCTGCACGTAGATCGGACGCCGCAGGTCGAGCCGCTCGATGATCGCCGCCGGCCGCAGATCGAAGCACTTGCGCACCAGCGCCGACAGCGCCGCATCTGAAATCTTGCCCGTGCCAAACGTCTCCGCCAGCACCGACACCGGATGCGCCACGCCGATGGCGTAGGCGAGCTGGAGCTGGCAGCGCGTGGCCAGACCCGCCGCAACGATGTTCTTCGCAATATACCGCGCCATATACGCGCCGCTGCGGTCGACCTTCGTCGGATCCTTGCCCGAGAACGCGCCGCCGCCATGCGCGGCATAGCCGCCGTAGGTGTCAACGATGATCTTGCGTCCTGTCAGTCCCGCGTCGCCCGCAGGGCCGCCGATGACAAACCGCCCGGTCGGATTGACATAATATTTTGTATTCTCATCCAGCAGTCGCGACGGCAGATTCGGCCGGATGATCTTCTCAACCACCTGCGCGCGCAGAGCTTCAATTTCGATCTCCGGCGCGTGCTGAGTCGAGACAACGACCGTGTCAATCCGCTCCGGCGTGCCGTCCGCCGCATACTGCACCGACACCTGGCTCTTGCCGTCCGGCCGCAGCCACGCCAGCTCGCCGCTCTTGCGGCAGGCCGTGAGCGCCTTCGTCAGGTTGTGCGCGTAGGAGATCGGCGCCGGCATCAGCTCCTTTGTCTCGTTACAGGCGAACCCGAACATCATCCCCTGGTCGCCCGCGCCGAGTTCGCCTTTGTCGTCATACGACGCGTCGACACCCATCGCAATATCCGGTGACTGCCGGTGCAGCGCAACCTGTACCGAGCAGCTATTGCCGTCAAATCCGGCCGCCGCGTTATCATAGCCGATTTCACAGATCGCCTTGCGCGCAATGTCGGCCACATCGATCGCCGCCGTCGTCGTGATCTCGCCCATCACCAGCATCAACCCCGTTGTCGCCGCGCACTCGCAGGCCACGCGCGCCATCGGGTCCTGCGCCAGAACCGCATCGAGCACACTGTCCGACACCCGGTCGCAGACCTTGTCCGGATGTCCCTCCGTCACCGATTCCGATGTGAAAATTCTCTTTTCGTTGTTCATAAGATTCTGTTCCTTTCCATTCGTCGGGATATGAAAAAAGCGCCTCTGTCAGTCATCGACAGACGCACTCGGAAGTTCATTCCCTCATCTTTCGATCACATCGCCGGATTTAGCACCTTGCCTTCGCAGGTTGCCGGGTTTCATCGGGCCGTTCCCTCCACCACTCGTGATAAGGATATTTAGTTATTGTGAAACCTCCGAATGATTTTGGAGATTTCACACTTTCTTCTTAGCACAATTATTATACGCGCTTTTCGTCAAAAGTCAACGCCTTTTTCGGACTATTTTAAAATTATTTGTCTATACTTTCCACAGTGTTCACACTTTGACCATAGATTTTTCCGATTTGTTCCTGTATGATAGTGCCATACGCTTCAAAGGAGAGTTCATCCATGAAAGACCTGCGCCGGCGGTTCGACCGCTTCTGTCTGAAAAACCGGGACAAAGGCGTCCCAAACCTGATGCTCATCATCGCCATCGGCAATCTGATTGTCTACGTCCTGTCGCTGATCGATCCGAGCTATGTTGTCTACTCCGCGCTCTGCTTCAACACGAGCAAGATTCTCCGCGGCCAGCTTTGGCGGCTGTTCACCTACATCTTCACCTACCTCACCGGCGCCAGCGGCGGCTATCTCCTGCTCTATGCCCTCTCGCTCTACTTCTATTACCAGCTTGGCCGGATTCTCGAGCGCTATTGGGGGCGCTGCCGCTTCAATCTCTACTATCTGACCGGCCTTCTTCTCACAGACATCGCCGCGCTTCTGCTCGGCTACCCGGCCACGGCCGACGCGCTGAACCTCAGCCTGTTCCTCGCCGTTGCCACGCTCGCGCCGGATATGCAGGTGCTTCTGCTGTTTATTCCGCTGAAGATGAAATGGCTCGCGTGGGTCTATCTGGCCGGGATTGCGTGGGACATCCTCCGGTATATTCTTGCGGCACCGCTGCGGCTCTACTGGCTGCTGCCGCTCGTGCCGCTGGCCAACTATTTCCTGTTTTTCGGCAGCGATTGCCGCAATCTTCTGCCGGATTCCCTCAAAAACCGTCCCCACCGCAATTACCGCGCCTCAAATCCCCGTCCAAACGCGAACTGGGCAAATTCCTACCGCGCAAAATCCGGTGAAAAACCCTATCGCCACAAATGCGAGGTCTGCGGCCGCACCGATACCGACTATCCCGACCTTGAGTTCCGTTATTGCTCGAAATGCAGCGGCTATCACTGCTACTGCATCGACCACATCAATAATCACGTCCATATTCAGTAACCCATTGTCAGCCGCCGGATCTGCTCCGGCGGCTGATTTTTCACATTTTCGCTCCGTTTCCGCAAATCTTCCGGCAAAAAGTACAGATTCCCTGTGGAATTCTTCGCCGGACTGTGTTATTATGAACATAAGCATTCCTGCGGCCGGGTGTGGTTCCACGGGCCGCAAATCAAAAAGAAGGAGTGATGAGCTTGGCCGGTTCGGAATATGTCATTGAAATGCTGAACATCACCAAGGAATTCCCCGGAATCAAAGCCAACGACAATATCACCCTGCAACTAAAGCGCGGCGAAATCCACGCGCTTCTGGGTGAAAACGGCGCCGGTAAATCCACACTGATGAGCGTCCTGTTCGGCCTGTACCAGCCGGAGGAGGGCACCATCAAAAAGAATGGCGAGGTCGTGAAGCTCCACGACCCGAACGACGCCAATGCCCTCGGCATCGGCATGGTGCACCAGCATTTCAAGCTGGTCGAGTGCTTCTCCGTTCTCGATAATATCATCCTCGGCATCGAGCCGAACAAGGCCGGCTTCCTGCAAAAGGCCGAGGCGCGGAAAAAGGTGCTCACGCTCAGCGAAAAATACGGCCTGCGCGTCGATCCCGACGCACTCGTCGAGGACATCTCCGTCGGGATGCAGCAGCGCACCGAGATCCTGAAGATGCTCTACCGCGACAATGAAATTCTCATCTTTGACGAGCCGACCGCGGTGCTCACCCCGCAGGAGATCGACGAGCTGATGCAGATTATGAAAAATCTCTCCGCCGAAGGCAAGTCCATCCTCTTCATCTCCCACAAGCTCGCGGAGATCATGGCCGTGGCCGACCGCTGCACCGTCCTGCGCAAGGGCAAGTACATCGGCACGGTCAACACCTGCGACACCACGCCCGAGCAGCTCTCGGCCATGATGGTCGGCCGTGAGGTCAGCTTCAAGGTCGACAAAAAGCCGGCCGAGATCGGTGACGCCGTGCTGCACGTGGAAAACATGGTCGTCGCCTCCAAAGCGCATAAAAACAACGCCGTGCGCGGCGTCTCGCTTGATGTCCGCCGTGGCGAGATCGTGTGTCTCGCCGGCATTGAAGGCAACGGCCAGACGGAATTTGTCTACGGTCTGACCGGTCTGGAGCAAGCGCAACACCATGGGTCTGAGCCACATCCCGGAGGACCGCCACAAGCACGGTCTCGTGCTCGACTATTCGCTTGAGGACAACCTCGTCCTCCAGCGCTACTTCGAGCCGGAATTCACCGGCAAGACCGGCTTCCTGCGCCGCGGCAATATCCGTTCCTACGCCAACCGTCTGATCGAGCAGTACGACGTCCGCTCCGGCCAGGGTGCCGTCACCATCGCGCGCAGTATGTCCGGCGGCAACCAGCAAAAGGCCATCGTCGCCCGTGAAATCGACCGCAACCCCGAGCTGCTCGTCGCCGTGCAGCCGACGCGCGGTCTCGACGTCGGCGCAATTGAGTACATCCACAAGCAGCTCGTCGCCGAACGCGACGCGGGCAAGGCCGTCCTGCTCGTCTCGCTCGAGCTAGACGAGGTTATGAACCTGTCCGACCGCATTCTCGTCATGTACGAAGGCGAGATCGTCGGCGAGTTCGATCCAAAAACCGTCACCGTGGAGGAGCTTGGCCTCTACATGGCCGGCGCAAAGAGAGATGAGGTGGGCAAATGAAACGAAATCCCCTGAAATCAAACGCCTTGCAATCGCTGATCGCCTCGCTGATCTGCATCCTGCTCGGCCTGCTCATCGGCTATCTTGTCCTGCTCTGCATCAACCCAGCCGGCGCGGGAAAGGCCATCGGCGACATCGTCAAGAACTTCCTGACCTATAACAAGCACGACGCCAAGGTCAAATACTTCGGCAATACCCTGGTCAAAACCGCGCCGCTGCTGCTCTGTGCGCTTTCGGTGCTGTTCGCCTACAAGGCCGGTCTGTTCAACATCGGCGCCGCCGGCCAGTATGTCGCCGGCTCCTGCGCCTGCCTCTATGCCGCGCTTGCGTGGGGCTGGGGTTGGCTGCCGTGCCTGCTGCTGGCGATCGTTTCCGGCGCGGTGTTCGGCTGCGTCGTGGGCCTGCTGAAATCCTACTGCAACGTCAACGAGGTCATCTCCGGCATCATGCTCAACTGGATTGCCCTCTATGCCGCCAACATGGTGCTCACCAACGTCAAAGAGGAGACCAGTCCCTACACCCTGCAAATGAAGAGCTTCGGCAAGCAGGCCATTCTCCCCTCTCTGGGTCTGGAAAACCTGCTTGGCGGCAATAAGTATATCACAATTGCCATTCCGCTGGCCGTCCTGCTGGCGATTCTCGTCTGGGTCGTGCTGGAAAAGACCATGTTCGGCTATGAGCTGAAGGCCACCGGCTTCAACAAAAATGCCGCCAAATACTGCGGAATGCAGGAAAAACGCAATCTGATCCTCACGCTCGTCATCTCCGGTGCCCTCGCCGGTCTCGGCGCGTCGCTCCTCTATCAGACCGGCTATGAGCAGTGGCAGTGCACCAGCAGCTCCGTCCCGGCTATGGGCTTCAACGGCATCGCCGCGACGTTCCTCGGCGGCCTGAACCCGATCGGCACAATCTTCTCGTCCTACTTCATCCAGCATATCACCGCCGGCGGCGCGTATGTGGATAAGTCGCTCTACTGCTCTCAGGTCTCCGACCTCATTTCCTCGCTCATCATCTATCTCTGCGCGTTCGTGCTGTTCCTGAAAACGATGATGAACCGCTGGATTGCCCACCACGAAGAACGCCGCCGCAAAAAAGCGGCCTCCGCGCAGAAAGGAGGCGAGGCATAATGGTACTGCTGCTGCAATACACGCTGATTTTCGCCTCCGTGCTGATTCTCGTCGCGCTCGGCGGCTGCTTCTCTGAGCATTCCGGTGTCATCAACCTCGGACTGGAGGGCATTATGGTGCTCGGTGCGCTCGGCGGCGCGCTCGTCATGCGTCACTTCGGCACGTCGCTGCCCAATGGCGCGCTCGTGCTGCTCACGCTGCTCGGCGCCATCGCATTCGGCGTTGTCTATTCCACGCTGCTCGGCATCGCCAGCATCAACTTCAAGGCTGACCAGACCCTCGTCGGCACCGCCATGAACCTGCTCGGCACCGCCGGTGCCACCGTCATCGTCAAAGCGCTCAATACCGCCGCCAACCCCGACGATGTCTCCTCGGCCATCCAGTATGCCGGCCCGAAAAACGCGTTTGTGCTCAACATCGGCCGCTTTGAATTCAACTGGTTCATGCTCATCGCGGTGCTGGCCATCGTCTTTGCCTATGTCGCGCTCTATAAAACGCGCTTCGGCCTGCGCCTGATGGCCTGCGGCGAACATCCGCAGGCGGCCGACTCCGTCGGCATCAACGTCTACAAAATGCGCTGGGCGGGCGTGCTGATCTCCGGCGTGCTCGGCGGTCTCGGCGGCATCTGCTACATCCTCGCAGGCGTCTCTGAATGGCGTTTTGAAAACGGCGTCGCCGGCTTCGGCTTCCTGTCCCTCGCCGTTATGATCTTCGGCCAGTGGAAGCCGACACGCATCGCGCTGGCCGCGCTGCTGTTCGGCCTGTTCCGCGCACTGTCGAATGTGTACGCCGGCTTCGGCTTCCTCGTCTCGCTGAACATCCCCGGCCCGGTCTACAACATGATGCCCTATATCATCTCGCTGATCGTTCTTGCCTTCACCTCGAAGCGCTCCCGCGCCCCGAAAGCCGAGGGCATCCCCTACGATAAAGGCCAGCGATAACACCACCCATGGGAAAGGCTCGCCTTTCCCATGGCTCCTTTTCCCAGCATCCCCGCTTCCCTTCCCATGTTTCCTGCCACACCTTGTAAGGGCGGACGACTCTGTCCGCCCGTTCCTACGACCTTCCACCGCACTTCACTTGTGCTTATAGAGGTCGACGCCCTCATCGACCTGCGTTTCTCCAGCGCAAAATTTGAAAGGAGTCCTTTCCATGCGAATGGTAGATCTCATTGAAAAAAAGCGTGACGGCGGCGTCCTCACCGACGACGAAATCCGCTTTCTGATTGCCGGTTTCACCGACGGCTCGATTCCGGACTATCAGATGTCCGCCCTCGCCATGGCCATCTATTTCAAGGGCATGACCGATCACGAGACCGCCGTCCTCACCGACGCGATGATGCGTTCCGGCGACACAATCGACCTCTCCCGCTTCGGCGACAAGTCGGTTGACAAGCACTCCACCGGCGGCGTCGGGGACAAAACCACGCTCATTCTCGCGCCGATTGTCTCCTGTCTTGGCGGTAAGATGGCCAAAATGTCCGGCCGCGGCCTTGGTCATACCGGCGGCACCGTCGACAAGCTCGAGTCCATCCCCGGCTATCAAACAACCCTGACCGCCGAGGCCTTTCTGCATCAGGTCGAGCAGGTCGGCGTCGCCGTCATCGGTCAGTCCGGCAACCTCACGCCCGCCGACAAGAAGCTCTACGCCCTGCGCGACGTGACCGCCACAGTCGACTCTCTCCCGCTCATCACCTCGTCCATCATGTCCAAAAAGCTCGCCGCCGGCTCCCATTCCATCGTGCTCGACGTCAAGGTCGGCTCCGGCGCGTTTATGAAAACCGTCGAGTCCGGCCGCGCGCTGGCCGAACACATGGTCGCCATCGGCAAGGCCTGCGGCCGCAATGTCACCGCCGTGCTCACAAACATGGACGTTCCCCTCGGACATCGCATCGGCAACGCGCTTGAGGTCGAAGAAGCCGTCGAAATTCTCCGCGGTGAAGGCTGCCCGGATCTGCAGGAGGTCTGCACCGTTCTCGCATCCAATATGCTCATGCTCTGCCACGGCTGGGACGAAGCCTACGCCCGCGCGCAGGTGCAGGAAGCCGTCTCCTCCGGCCGCGCCTTTGCGCAAATGAAGCGCTGGGTTGCCGCGCAGGGCGGCGATCCCGCCGTTCTCGACGACACGTCGAAGCTCCCGCAGGCCGCCATCCGGCAGGAAATTCTCGCCCCGCGCGGCGGCTATCTCAGCCACATGGACGCGCAGAAAATCGGCGAAGCCTCCGCGCTGCTCGGCGCCGGCCGCCGCACCAAGGAAGACAGCATCGACTTTGCCGCAGGCATTGTCCTGCAAAAGAAAACCGGTGATCTCGTTCACCCGGGCGATGTCCTCGCCGTCCTGCATACCAATCAACCGGACACCCTCCCTGCCGCCGAGCAAACCTTCCTCAGCGCGCTTCGCTGGGCAGACAGCGCCCCTGCGCCGCAGCCGCTCATCCTCGACATCGTCAGATAAGATAGAGATCAAAAAGGAGAACCATTGGGATTATGGCAGATGTGATTGTGATCGGAATTGCCGGCGGCACCGGCAGCGGCAAAACCACCCTCGTCAAAGCGCTTGTCAATCGCTTCGGAGACGACATCAGCGTTCTCAGCCACGACAACTATTATAAACGTCACGACGAGCTGACCTACGAAGAACGTGCCCGCCTGAACTACGACCACCCGGACGCGTTCGATACCGACCTGATGATCGGCCACCTCCGCCAGCTCAAAGCCGGCCAGCCGATCGAATGCCCCACCTACGACTATACGGTTCATAACCGCTCGGCCGAAGTGCTCCGCGTCGAGCCGCGTAAGGTCATCGTGGTCGAGGGCATTCTGATCTTCGCCAGCCGCGCGCTCTGCGACGAGATGGACATCCGTATCTTCGTCGACGCCGATGCCGACGTGCGCCTTTGCCGCCGCATCCGGCGCGACGTCAAAAAACGCGGCCGCACAATCGACTCCGTCATCGAGCAGTATTTGACCACGGTCAAACCCATGCATGAGCAGTTTGTCGAACCGAGCAAGCGCCGCGCCAACCTCATCGTCCCCGAGGGCGGCAAGAACCTGATCGCCCTTGAAATGATTATCAACCGCATCCAGCGTCATATCGGCGAAACCTGACCCTTGCCGGCTCCTCTCATCAGGAGCCGGTTTTTCCGTCCCTCCGCGCCCGTAGGTGCGGACGACTTTGTCCGCCCGTCCCCGCCGCAGCGGATTGCCTTCCCCTCCGGGGAAGGTGTCTGCGAAGCAGACGGATGAGGGTCTGGGAGCAGTTC
>CAKUJA010000035.1 GCA_934661135.1 uncultured Oscillospiraceae bacterium | reverse complement strand
AATGTCGCTGCCTTCTTCCGCATAGCCGCTGTGACCCGTGCAGCAGAACCCGGAGATTCTGCCGTCTTGATCGAAAAATTCGACTCTGGTCATTGCTTACAGAGCGATCTTCTCGATCTGCACCTTGGTATAGGGCTGTCTGTGACCCTTGAGAGACTTGGAGTCCTTCTTCGGGCGGTACTTAAAGACGCGGATCTTCTTGCCCTTGCCGTTCTTCAGAACCTTGGCCTCAACCTTGGCGCCGGCAACGGTCGGAGCGCCGAACGTGGAGTTCGCGCCGTCAACAACTGCCAAAACCTGATCGAAGGTCACGGTGGTGTCAGCCTCAGCGCCGAGCTTTTCGACGAAAATGACGTCGCCCTCTTTCACGTTGTACTGCTTACCGCCGGTAACGATAATAGCCTGCATAATGGATTGCACCTACCTTTTTTGTAGTCTCGCTCTGGAGGCGTGCGCCTGCGCGCAGCTTGTCCTGCCTCTTCGACGCGGCCTGATTATTATAACAGTCGGTTCACCATCTGTCAAACACTTTTTTACAAAAAATGCGGCAAAAAATATAGTTTTCTCCGTGATCTTTCGAGTCCGTGCCGCAATTCAATGCTCCGCCCGGCGCACTGACGTGCAGACCGCTGCAAGGCATTCTCCTGCTTCCATCGCATAGTCCTCCTGCCGTGCCAGATCGCCAAGCGAGATCATTCCCACAAGCTGTCCGTTCGCCGCAACCGGCAGCCGCCGCACGCGCTCCCGCGCCATGAGCGACGCCGCGTAAGCCATATTATCCTCCGGAGAAACCGAAATCACGCGGTTGCTCATCACACGCTCCACCGGCAGTTCCGACGCATTCCGGTTGCCCGCAACGCAGCGCAGCACCAGATCCCGATCCGTCACTACGCCGGCCAGTCCCCCATTTTGCGCCACTACCGGCAGCATTCCCAAATTATACCGTGCCATCAGCCGCGCAGCAACCGCGACCGGTTCCTGCGCCCCGACGCTGACTGCGTGCAGCGTCATGCAATCTTTTACCTTCATGGCCTTCCCTCCACAATTCCGTCTTGTGGAAAGTCTGTCCATTTCAAGAAAATTTATTCCTCGCTCTGCATGTAAAGCTCCTCCATCGTATGAAGCGCCTGTTCCAATTCCCATCTCGCACGCGCCGTTTTAGCCGATGCCGGCAGCAAATCCAGTGCATCAGAAATTGCGCCGCACAAAAGTGCATACATTCTTTTGTAATCCATATTGACACCTCCCTCAAATATTTTATCTGGAATTCAGATAAAATGTGATATCTTCTTTTCAGATATTGTATCGTCGGTGTGGTGATTGTATGCGAGAAGAAATCCTGAAATTTGAGAATATCCGCAACCTGCGAATTGACCATAATTACACGCAGCAGCAGATTGCCAAGCTGCTGAACATCAGCCAAAACACCTATTCCCAATATGAGATCGGCGTCCTGAATTACTCTGTTGACGCACTTCTGAAACTCGCTGATTTCTACGGTGTCAGTGTCGACTATCTGCTTGGCCGCACCACAAACAAGACGCCATACCCAAAATAAAACCGCGCCGCCTTGAGTAACCGCAGCCGATTGAATCATCGGTTACTTGAGCGGTGCGGCTTTCCTTATAATAGATGATAGTAGGGGCAGATGTCCTCAAAATGCCCGTCCTTCATGCGGAATCCCCCAGGAATCACGCCAAGCTGCCGGAATCCCAGCCGCTCATAGAGATGCCGCGCATGGACATTCGTCGCCACAACCGCATTAAATTGCAGAATGGAAAACCCATGCGCCTTGCCCTGTGCCAGGCAGTCCGACACCAGCTTTTCGCCGATGTGCAATCCGCGCGTCCTCCGCTCCACGGCATAGCTGGCGTTGCAGATATGTCCGCAGCGCCCCACATTGTTCGGATGGAGGATGTATAGGCCATAAATTTTCCCATCTCCTCCCTCTGCAACCGCCGTATACGTCTGCGCCGCGAAGAACTCCGCGCCGCTGCGCGCGTCCAGCAGCTCCTCCTGCGGGAACGCCACGCCGTCCTCAACAACCTCGTTCCAGATTCTTACCAGCTCCGGCACATCCTGCGCCGTATAGGCTCTGACTTTGATCTCTTGCATTCTCAGTTCCTCAAAATTGGAAGCGCGCCGCCGGAATCGGCGGCGCGCGTTATCTTTACTTGTTTTGCAGCTTGCGGTCGATCGCTTCCGCAGCCTTCTTGCCAGCGCCCATCGCCAGAATGACGGTGGCCGCACCGGTGACGGCATCGCCGCCGGCAAAGACGTTCTCGCGGGTAGACATCTCGTTCTCGTCGACGATGATGCCGCCCTTCTTGTTCGTCTCAAGACCCGGGGTAGTGGAACGGATCAGCGGGTTCGGGCTCGTGCCAAGGGACATGATGACCGTATCGACATCCAGCACAAATTCGCTGCCCTCGACCGGGATCGGACGGCGGCGGCCGGATGCGTCAGGCTCGCCCAGCTCCATCTTGATGCACTTCATGCCGTTCACGCGGCCATCCTCGCCGCCGAGGATTTCGACGGGGTTCGTGAGGGTCATAAACTCGATGCCCTCCTCCTTCGCGTGGTGCTGCTCCTCCAGACGAGCCGGCATTTCGGCCTCGCCGCGGCGGTAGACGATGTACACCTTCTCCGCGCCCATGCGCTTGGCGCAGCGAGCCGCGTCCATTGCGACGTTGCCGCCGCCGACAATTGCCGCCGCGTGGCTGACGAGAATCGGGGTGTCGTATTCTTCCTTGTACGCCTTCATCAGGTTGATACGGGTCAGATATTCATTCGCGGAGCAGACGCCCTTGAGCGCTTCGCCCGGAATGTGCATGAACATCGGCAGGCCGGCACCGGAGCCCACGAACACGGCCTTGTAGCCCATCTCAAACAGATCGTCGATCGAGAGAACCTTGCCGATGACCATATCTGTCATAACCTCGACGCCCTGCGCCTTCAGCTTTTCAACCTCGTTGGCCACGATCGCCTTCGGCAGACGGAATTCCGGAATGCCGTAGACCAAAACGCCGCCGGCAGTGTGCAGTGCTTCAAAGATCGAAACCTGATACCCCTTCTTGGCCAACTCGGATGCGCAGGTCAGTCCGGACGGACCGGAACCGACAACCGCAACCTTGATGCCGTTGGACGCGACCTTCTCGGGCATGGCATTGACGTTTTCACGATACCAGTCGGCAACGAAGCGCTCCAAGCGGCCGATGGCAACCGGCTCACCCTTCACACCGCGCACGCACTTGCTCTCGCACTGCGTTTCCTGCGGACAGACACGGCCGGACAGCGCGGGCAGCGCATTCGTAGAGGTAATCACTTCGTATGCACCGGCAAAATCGCCCTCAGCGACCTTGGCGATGAATTCCGGAATCCGGATATTGACCGGGCATCCCTCGATGCACTGCGGCTTCTTGCACTGCAAGCAGCGCTTGGCCTCATTCACAGCCATCTCTGCGGTATAGCCCAGCGTGACTTCTTTGAAATTATGGTTACGGACGTTGGCGTCCTGCTCCGGCATCGGAGTCTTTGTCATCTGCATATTAGCCATTGTTCCGTTCCTCCCTTACTTGATGAGCTCTTCGCCGAGCTTCTCAATGCGGCACTTGTGGCTCTGACGAACCTCTGCCTCGCGCTCCCGATAGACGCCGTTGCGGTTCATCAGTTCGGCGTAGTCGACCTGGTGGCCGTCGAAGTCCGGGCCGTCGACACACGCAAATTTGACTTCGCCGCCAACCGTCACACGACAGCCGCCGCACATACCGGTACCGTCGACCATGATCGGGTTCAGCGAAACAATCGTTTTGACGCCAAACGGCTTCGTAGTCTGGGAGACAAACTTCATCATCGGAATCGGCCCGATGGCGAGCACTTCGTCATACTGCTTCCCGCTCTCGAGGAGCTGCTGGAGCTTCACCGTAACGAAGCCTTTTTCGCCGTAGGAGCCGTCGTCGGTCATCAGATACAGATTGTCGCACGCGGACTTGAACTCGTCCTCAAGAATGACGATGTCTTTGTTTCGGAAACCAACGATGACGTCAGTCTCAACGCCCGCTTCCTTAAATGCCTTCGCAGACGGATACGCAATCGCACAGCCAACGCCGCCGCCGACTACGCAAACGCGCTTCTTGCCCTCGACATCCGTCGGCTTGCCAAGCGGACCGACAAAGTCCTGAATGTAGTCACCCTCATTCATGCCGCCAAGCAGCTCGGTCGACAGGCCGACCTTCTGGAAGATAATTGCAACGGTGCCCTTCTCGCGGTCGTATCCCGCAATTGTCAGCGGCACGCGCTCCGACTTGTCGTCCACGCGGAAGATAATGAACTGGCCGGCTTTCGCCTTCCGCGCCACAAACGGAGCTTCGATCTCCATATAGGTGACAGCGGAATTGAGTTCCTTCTTACATACGATTTTGTACATAGTGTTTGCTCATCCCTTCATTTGTCGTAATATTGCGCCAATTGGTGCATCTATATCACGCTTGTTTTCCAACATTCCCATTCTAGCATAGAGTGTGATTATTTGCAAATCCTATCAGTGGAAAAATACCGAATTTGTTGAAATATTTTTGGTTAAAACGTGCTTCCAGTCGAACACACGCGCCAATTCCGCCGCTTCAGCCGGCTCCGGTGTTTCCAAAATCCCCGCCAAATACGCCAGCTTCCCCAAAAGCTGCTCCGCGGTCTGCGTCTGCCGCAGCGCGCCGAGATCCAGATCGTGCTCCCGCTTGCTGAGTCTCCGCCCATCCGGTGCACAGAGCAGCGGCACATGGTAATAGCACGGATGGGCAAGCCCAAGCTGTGCTTGCAGCCAGAGCTGCCGCGGTGTAGACCGCAGCAGATCCGCCCCGCGCACCACCTGTGTCACGCCGCCCGCCGCATCGTCCACCACAACCGCTAATTGATAGGCGTACACGCCGTCCGACCGCCGCAGAATAAAGTCGCCGCACTCCCGCGCCAGATTTTCACGCACTTCCCCCTGCAAGCCGTCCACGAACATGATTTCCTCCTCCGGTACGCGTACGCGCCACGCCGGCCTTCTTGTTTTTGCCGCGCGCTCCGCATCCGTCAGATTCCGGCACGTCCCGGCATAGATCACTGTCCCATCCGACGCGTGCGGCGCAGATGCCGCGTGCAGCTCATTTCTGCTGCAATAGCAGGGATACGTATCCAGCTTTGCAAATGCCGCGGCATACGCCTGCGTCCGCTGCGACTGCGGCGTCTGCTCCGTATCCCAGCCAAGGCCAAGCCATTCGAGGTCGCGCTTGAGCTGCTCCGCATATTCCGGTCTGCACCGATCCGGGTCCAGATCTTCAATGCGCAAAATCATCGTTCCGCCTACGGATCTGACAGACAGCCATGCCAGCATCGCCGAAAATACATTTCCGAGGTGCATCCGTCCGCTCGGACTCGGCGCAAATCGCCCAATCTCCATGTGCTCACTTCCTTCTCGCCCATTTTAGCATAGAATTCTCTGAAATGCAAAACGCGCAGGTCTCCCTGAGAGACCCGCGCGTTCCAGCTTACAGATGGTATTTCTGGCTGTATTCCTCATAGTACCGCTCAAACATATCCGACTTCATTTCCTTGATGCTGGACAGATATTGGTGCGTATCAAACGAATCCGACTCCAGCTCGATCATTGCCACCGCGATATTGGAACAGTGGTCAGCCACACGTTCATAGTTCGTCAGCAGATCATTGAACAAAAAGCCATTGAGCAGCGTACAGTGTCCCTTTTGCAGCCGGTCGACATGGTGCAGCTTCAGCTCGTCGCAGAGATTGTCGATCAGCTCCTCCAGCGGCTCCACACGCGACGCCATCGTCAGGTCGTTGCGGATGAACGCGTTGACCGCCACATGGACAATCTCACCCAGCGCGTTTTCCAGCACATCCAGCTCCCGCGCCGCGTCATCGGAGAATACAATCCCCTTCTCATGGATTTCCTGCGCCGTATCCGCCAGATTCAGCGCATGGTCGGAAATTCGCTCGAAATCCGAGATCGTATGCAGGAACTTCGATACATCCTCATTCTGCTTCGCGCTCAATTCCTGACCGGTCAGCTTCACAAGATAGCTGCCGAGCCGATCCTCATAGCCGTCGACCACATTCTCCATTTCCTCTACCGTGCGGTAGCCTTCCTCCGAGTAATTGTGCAGCAGCCGTATCGCTTCGGCAAGGTTTTCCTGTGCCTCTGCCGCCATAGAGTTGATCGTGATGCGGCTCTGCTCAATGGCCAGCGCCGGGTGCTGGATGAAGCGTTCCTCCAACTGAATCGTCTCTCCGGTCGCGCTCTGCACCGGCTTATCCTTGACGAGGAAGTCGACAACCTTCTCAATCGCATCAATAAACGGCAGCAAAATCACAACTTTTACAAACCGGAACAGCGTATTGACAAACGCGATCGACACGCTCGTCATCGTCATATTCATAAAGTCAAAGCGGAAAATCGCGTTTGCCAGATAGAATACCAGCGCCCAGAAGATAACACCCGACACCTCGACGACCAGATATACCATGGCCGTCCGCTTGCCGTCTACGTTTGCGCCGATGGACGAGAGCAGCACCGGAAGCGCCGCGCCGATCGCAATGCCCATGATAATCGGCAGCGCCACGGAAAAATCGACCACGCCCGCCGAAGCCAGCGCTTGCAAAATGCCGACCGCCGCCGACGCGCTTTGCAGCACACAGGTAAACAGCGTGCCAAACAGAATGCCGAACAGCGGGTTGGAAAACGTCGTTAAAATCTGCAGGAATGTCTCATTCGTCCGCAGCGGTGAAACCGCGCCGGACATCGTGCTCATACCGAACATCAGCACGGCAAAGCCCATCAGAATATCGCCGATATGACGTTTTGGCTGACTTTTGGAGAACATCCGCAGCACGATGCCAACCACGGAAATAACCCCCGTCAGCGTTGTCGTCGAGAACAGATCCACCCATCCGCCGCCTCCGCCGAGATCCGAAAGGCAGATGACCCAGCCGGTAATCGACGTACCGAGAATCGCGCCCATGACAATGGAGATCGCCTGCCGCACCTTCATCATCCCGGAGTTGACGAAGCCAACCACCATGACCGATGTCGCGGAAGACGACTGAATCACTGCCGTCACGCCGGTTCCAAGCAAAAATCCTTTCAGCGGACTGCCCGTAAGCTGAAACAAAATCACTTCCAGCTTGTTGCCCGCAACCTTTTTCAATCCCTCGCCCATCAGCGCCATGCCAAACAGGAACAGTGCAATGCCGCTGAGCAGGGAAATCAGATTCGTGATGCTCAAATTTCAAGTCCCCCCTACACATTCCTGCTCATCATAACGCCCCTATGTTAAATGCCGTGTAATTTTTATGTAAAATCCAAGTTAAATCTTGCTTTTTCTCGCTTTTTCACATACACTGAACAGCAGAGAGGAGGCGCCGCCATGATCTATCTGCTGGAGGACGACGAAAGCATCCGAAAGCTCGTCGTTTACGCACTGGAAAGCCAGGGATTTCAGGTTGAGAGCTTTGCCCTGCCGTCAGCGTTCCACCGCGCCATGGAGCAAGCATTGCCGGAGCTTGTGCTGCTTGACATCATGCTGCCCGAGGAGGACGGCCTGCATATTTTGAAATTGCTTCGCGCCAGCGCTACCACACGCTCGCTGCCCGTCATCCTTCTGACCGCCAAAGACACCGAATACGACCGCGTCATCGGTCTCGACGGCGGCGCGGATGACTTCATTGCCAAGCCGTTCAGTATGCTGGAGCTGGCCGCGCGCATTCGCGCCGTGCTCCGCCGCACCGAGTCCTCCGCCGCCGAGCGTGAATACCGCCTCGGTTCGCTGCGGGTCTGTCCCGCGCGGCGGCTTGTGCAGGTCGATGGGCAGGATGTCCTTCTCACAAACAAAGAATTCGAGCTGCTCTGCCTGCTGTTCGAGCATCAGGGCATTGTCCTCCCGCGCGCCACGCTGATGGAGCGCATCTGGGGCATGGATCTCGAGCGCGAAAACCGGACGCTCGACGTCCACATCCGCACGCTGCGCGCCAAGCTCGGCAGCGCCGGCAGCCTGATTGAAACCGTGCGCGGCGTCGGCTACAAGATCGGGGTGCGCGCATGACCGCCAAAATCTTCCGCAACAGCTTTTTCGCCGGCCTTGTCGTCCTTCTGTCGTCCGGTCTGCTGTTCCTCAGCGTCATGTATACGAACTACAAAGCGCAGGCATTCGAAAAGCTCGAAACCGAGCTATCCGCCCTCGTCCCTGCCACCGAGCAGATCGGCCTGCCCTATCTGCGCGCCCTGACCCCGGAAGATCGCATCACATGGGTTGCCGCTGACGGCAGCGTCCTCTACGACAGCGCAGCGACAACCAGCACCATGGAAAATCACCTTGACCGGGCTGAAATCGCCGCCGCGCTCCAAACCGGAGAAGGGCGCAGCTCGCGCTATTCTGGCACGCACATGGCTCGCACGCATTATTATGCCCGCCTTCTGTCGGACGGAACCGTGCTCCGCACCGCCTGCACGCAGGACTCCATTGCCGCGCTCGGCCTTTCCATGCTCACGCCGGTGCTCTGGATCGCCCTGCTCGTTATCGTGCTCTGCGCCGCGCTGTCGTTCCGTCTTGCCCGGCAGATCACCCGGCCGATCAATGCCATAGATCTCGATGCACCGGATGAATCCGTTGTCTACCCGGAGCTACGCCCGCTCGTCACCCGCCTGCGTGAGCAGAACCGTACCATCCGCCAGCAGCTCACCGAGCTATCCCGCCGCCAGCAGGAGTTTGCCGCCATCACGGAACAGATGCGTGAGGGGTTCCTCCTGCTCGACCACAGCGGCGGCATCCTCTCCAGCAACCGCAGCGCACGGACGCTGCTCGGTCTTTCCGCCGACACCACCGATCTGCGCGCCGCCTGCTCCCTTCCCGAACTGACCCGCGCCGTCGACACCGCGCTCTCCGGCGCACACGCCGAAACGACGCTCCATCTTGCCGGCAGCACATGGCAGCTCACGGTCAACCCCGTTCTGACCCACGGTCAGACCTCCGGTGCCGTCCTGATCCTGATGGACGTCACCGAGCGTGAGGAGCGCGAAGCGCTGCGCCGCGAGTTTTCCGCCAACGTCTCCCATGAGCTGAAAACGCCGCTGACCTCGATCTCCGGCTTCGCCGAGCTCATGCAGGCCGGTCTTGTGCCGCCTGAAAAAATGCAGGAATTCTCCGCCGACATCTACCGCGAATCCCGCCGCATGATCGCGCTTGTCGACGACATCATGGATCTGTCCCGGCTCGACGAGGGCGCAGTTCTCCCGCACACCGCCGTCGATCTGCACGCGCTGGCGTCCTCCGTCCTGCAAACCTTACAGCCGGTGGCCGACCGCCAGTCCGTCACTCTCCACCTGCTCGGCAGCGCACAGATCATCGAAGGCTCTCCGCAACTCTTGCAGGAGATGCTCTATAACCTCTGCGACAACGCCATCAAATATAACGTTCCCGGCGGCTCCGTCACGGTCAACGTCTGGCGCAGCGGCGCACACCCCCGCGTCTCCGTCTCCGATACCGGCATCGGCATCCCGCCCGCGCACCAGTCGCGGATTTTTGAGCGCTTCTACCGCGTCGATAAGAGCCATTCCAAGGAGGTCGGCGGCACCGGTCTTGGTCTTTCCATTGTCAAGCACGCCGTGCAGTACCACGGCGCGCAGATTGAGCTGAAAAGCGCCCCCGGCAAAGGCACCTCCATCACCGTCACATTCTGATATTCCCTGTCTGGCGGCGCCGCTGCCAGACAGTTTTACCCCCTCTTGACCGCTTTGCACTGTTGCATTATATATTGAGCCAAATTCCAGGGTGTATCTGAAAACTGGTGAAGTGACCGGCAGCGAGAATTTTTTTGCGCTGAGCAAGACATTTTTTTGCGCGAAAAGGCTCGCTGTCCGGGTGCATTGGCAGTTTTCAGATATGCCCCGGCTTTCTCATTGCGAACACCGCAGAATTATGGTAAGATAGGCATACGAAGAATCTATCCAAGATAAAGCAGGGATTATAGTGAAACGAACCAGAAACGGATTTACACTGATGGAAATGCTGATCGTCATTGCAATCATCGCTGTATTGATTGCAATTGCAATTCCGGTATTTGCATCACAGCTTGAAAAAACGAGGGAAGCAACAGACCTTGCAAATGTACGCTCTGCTTATGCGCAGGTCTCTGCGGAGGCACTGCTCGGAGATCCGGAGGTCACCGTGACCGTCGACCTAAAGCAGAAGCAGGCCGACTGGCAATCGTTGAACCCTGTGAATATTGGCGGTATCGTTCATTACAAAGGCCAAGGAGACACGGATAATTGGAAAGGTGTTGCTGCACCGAACGGAACCTGTGTCGTATCGTATAATGAAGATTACGGAATCATTCTCACTTGGAGCGGAAAAGCCGCCCCATCTTCCCCCAAGTATCCGTTTAACACAAGCGTAGCGGATTTTTTCCCGCTTCTATATGGTACAGATTTTTGGATAAAGGGTGATATGAAGGATAAACCAAACTTCGAGTTTGACTCCAGATGTCCGGATTCAGATTATGTTCCGGCTATTTCCGAAGCGATCGAAACGTTGGACAACAGTCTTTTACAGCAGCCGGACTGTACCTGGGCCTATCTTGGCAGCGGAAAAAACGGGCAAGAAGCAAATCGGTATCTTTTCTGGACCTCTCTGAACACAGACAAGGTCGGAGCCGGAAAGCGCATCCCCGTAATCATCCAAACCGGCAATGGGAAATATTATGTTTCCGAAACCACAACCGGCAAGCGAACAAAAAACGGCAAAGACTATGTTGCCGTCTCGGTATCGCTTACGCCGAGCCAGTATAAGCAAACGCTGAAAAACGGAAAAGAATATTCCTCCTTGGAAGCAGCATACGACGCCTATCTCAAAGCCTTGGCTGATTTCCACGTATGATTTGGTTCGCCAGTCTTGAGCTGTGTTGCTCCGCTATAACCGCTGATTCCGGGAACCGTCATATTTAAAATCAAAAGCACCGAATTGATCATAAGGTAATCTACAGATAACTGTCCCGCAAAACAGGCTTCGAGAAACAAAATGGGAGAACGCCGCAGCCGGCTGTGTGCGTTTGAATCGTAAACCGCCGCCTGCCGAATGGCAGGCGGCGGTTTGTTATGTTATTCCTCCGGTTCCGGCAGCTCCACAAGAATCGCTTCATGATGCACCGCCGGAAGCACCTTCTCCAAAATATCCCGCGTGGCAATCGCCAGCGTCGAGGAGTTGATGCAGGGGTGGCACGCAATCCGCTCCGATTTCGCGATCGGCTTGTCAATCACAAGCTGCACCCGGTTTTCCGTATCGTTCATCAGTCCCAACACGCTGACCGAGCCGGGCGTGATGTCGAGATACTTCTCCATGTCCGCCGCATCCGCAAACGACAGCCGCGCTACGCCGAGCTGCTTTGAGAGATCTTTCGTCTTAAAAACCTTCTCGCCCTCCAGCATCAGCAGATAAAACTGCGTTTTCTGCCGGTTGCAGAGGAACAGATTCTTGCAGATCTTCTCTCCCAGAACCTCCTCCACCGCCTCGCACGCTTCAATCGTATCCGCGAAATCGTGGTCAACGCGCGTATAGGGAATCTGTAACTCGTCCAGCAGCGCATAGCACCGCTGCTCCTTCGGCAGGCGCTCCGCCGCATTCTCCGGCCGCCCTGTAAATACCGTTTTACAAACATTCATATTCTTCACCCCATGCGGATTGAAAGATCCGCCGTTGTCACTTCATTTTGATATGGATTCATCGTCTCATTGACCAGCTTCGCCACCTGCTCCGCGTCAAGCACGTAGTAAGAGCCTCCGCCAATCCAAGCCGCCGCGCCGGGCAGCGTCGCCGTCTGCATATCATCCGTGCCGCAGAGCACCGCGCTCTCCGCCAACCACGCCAGCTCTGCCGCCGACAGGTCGGTCTTTGCGTTCGCGGTCAGCAGCTTCATCGCCGCCGGCAGCTTGTAGACGTTTTTCACCGATGCCCACTGGTGCAGCGCCGCTGTCAGGAAATCCCGCTGCACCCTTACACGCCCCAGATCTGCATCCGCGTAGCCGGAGCGGAACCGCACCACCTGCATTGCCTGTGCGCCGTCCAGCTTCTGTTCCCCGGCGGCAAGATCGATATAGAGGTTCTGCGACGGGTCGTTGTAATGCATCTCTACCGGCACATCGAATGTCACGCCGCCCATCAGATCAACCATTTCCTCAAAGCAGCTCAAATCAACCAGCACATAGCCGTCCGGCCGGAACCCGACGATCTCCTCCACACGCTTGAGCAGCTCATCCATGCCGTTCTCACCGCCGCCTGCCCAGCCATAGGCCGAGTTCAGCTTCGGCACGGAATACTCGCAATAGACCAGCGTATCGCGCGGAATCGACACCAGGCTCATCGTTCCCGACGACCGGTCGGCCGTAAAGAGCATCATCGTGTCTGTGCGGTAGCCGCCCTCGTCCGTTCCTGCAATCAGAACGGTCGAACGTCCCTTCACACGTGCGCCGTAGCCGCCGCTCTTCGCTTTCGGCTGCTTCGCCCATACGAAGTGGAATCCCGCAGCCCCCACAGCCAAAATCACCAGCAGCACCAGCACAATACGCCATCCCGCGCCCCGGTGCCGCTTCTCTTTGTTCCGCTGCTTGCGCACCGGTTCATCCGATTCCTCCGCGCGGCGCGCAACCGTCTCGCGCTGATACTGTGTCTCGGAATCCTCCCCCTGCTGATAGAGCCATTCCGAATATGCGGCCGGGTCCTTCGGCGGCTCCCGGCGGCGATTTTTCCGGTCGCTTTCCATCTGCCGCAGCGCACGCTTCTCCGCTTCCTCCTGCGCCTGCCGCTGCTGTTCGCGCTGCTGCCGCGCAGCAGCGCGCTCGCGCTCGTATTCCGCGCGCTTGGCCGACTGATAGCTGGACTTCGACTGCTCATAGGCCGTCAATGGCTGAAAAATGATCGTCGCATCCGGGTCTGGGATCGGTTCTTCCGCCGGCGCATCGTCCGCGGCTTGTTCCGCAGTCTCCTCTGCCGGCACCGGATTCTCCCAGTCTTCTTCCGGCTCGTCCAACAAGTCTTTGACGTCTGCCAGCAAATCATCCACTTCCCGGTCGAGCTTTTCCAAGTCAAATTCGTTCATACCCGGCTCCTTTTCTGAAACCCTTTTGACATGATTCTGTCTGATTCTCAACATTTTGACATCTTATTATACCATCTCTATACTCTTTTGTAAACAGTGCAAAAACGCCGCCGTCCGCAAGCCTATTTCTGCATCATTTCCCGCTCAACGACAAACGGCCTGCGGATGCAGTGCATCCGCAGGCCAAACCATTCTGTTTACTTCAGTTGGAACGTATAATAGACCGCTGCGATCAGCTCCAGCGCAATCGCCGCAAACATACAATAGTAGGCAAACGACGCACCGAACAGGAAGCAGAGCGGCAGACACACCAGCCACACCGCGCATACCACATACAGCACCATCGGGTTAAACGTTTCCGGCAGGACTCGCACCCGTTTTTTACCCCAGCGCACAACGCCGCCGTTCTTTGCCGCAGTTGCCGCAAGCACCGCCACAAACGCCAGCGCCGCCAGCATCAGAATGCCCAGCAGAATGCCGCGCGTGTTGAGCGCCACGCCCTTCGAGAAGAAGAAAAACACGCAACCTGAAACGGCCGTCGCCAGTGAGTAGGCGAAAAATTCCATACGATAGAGCTGATAGACCATATACAGGCAGTAGACCACAGCGTGCAGCAGATAGAGGAACATCAACTTTTCCGTCCAGTATTTGCTCAGCATAAACGCGCTCACCAGCGCCAGCGCCATCAGCACCGCGCCATAGCGTCCCACCGTGCGCATCCACGGTTTCTTTCCGAAGATCGCTCCCGCAAGGCAGACCGCCGTCAGCACCGCAAATACCCACACCAGCTTCCGCGTAGCATAGAGCACCGGCTGGAATCCGTCCACTGTTCCATAATACGCCCCAATGCGCCGCAGCGCAAACAGCACCACAAACAGCAGGGCAAACGCGCCGGGCACCAGATAGACAACGGCGTTGCCCGGCTTTTTCAATTCCGTAACATTGGCTTGCTTTAACATTCCATACTTCCTTCTTCCCATTCAGTCCAGCGCACCGGCTGCGAACAATACCGCGCTCAGCGCACAAAGCGGCGCGGTCTCACAGCGGAGAATCCGCGGCCCCAGGGAGCATATTTTCATCTGATTTGCTTCCGCAAGCGCGACTTCTTCGTCCGAAAAGCCGCCCTCCGGCCCAGTCATAATCGAAACCGTCTGCGCCGCGCCATCTCCGATGGCCGCGCGCAGCGACGTCGTGCGTTCATTTTCATAGGGAAACAGCGCCAATTCACAGCCTGCCGCCCGCTCGACCGCTTCGCGGAACGACCCGAGCGCAATCACCTGCGGAATCCGCCCGCGGCCGGACTGCTCCGCCGCCGACGCCGCAATCTTCTGCCAGCGCTCCAACTTTTTGCCGAGCGATTTCTCGTCCGGCCTTGACACGCACCGACTCGACGGAAAGGCAACAATTTCGCCTGCGCCAAGCTCCGTCGCCTTTTGAATGACGTGCTCCAGCTTGTCCGCCTTCGCATAAGCCATATAGACGCTGCAAAAAACAGCGGGCTCTGCATTGGATGCCGCGCGGCTGCGCACAACCAGGCTGATCTGCCCGGGCGACACATCGCTCACCACACACTGCAAATCCTGCCCTGCCCCATCGCAGACCGTGACCGTTTCCCCGGCCTTCAGTCGCAGCGACCTGGCATGGGCGGCATTTTCCCCTGTTAAAACCAGAAAATTCTCGCGCGCCTCATCGACTGAAACAAAGAATTTGGGCACAATTTCCCTCCTGTTTTTCACAAACGCTCGAAAGCCTTAGATAGTATAGCAGAAAGCGCCCAAAATCGCAAGAGAAAAGTAATGGCAGCAGCCACACAGTCTCTTAATTTTTTCTTGACAAATTGAAAATAGGTGCTATAATAATGAAGCATTCGATGCGAGAGTGCTGGAATAGGTAGACAGGCACGTTTGAGGTGCGTGTGACAACCGTCGTGTGAGTTCAAGTCTCATCTCTCGCACCATCGCCGCGGACAATTTGTCCGCGGCGATTTTTTATGCAAATATTTCCTCGAAAAACGCCCTTGCTTATTCAAACTCTGTAACATCTTCTGTATTTTCAACGTAAAGTTTCTCTGTCTGTAAAATTGCTTGCCGCAGCCGGCACGCGGAAGGATATGCCAGCGGAATCCGCCCTAATACCTCCAGTTCATCATCAATCGCACCACACAGAATCGCATATAGTTTTACATAGTCTACCATAGGAACATCTCCTTAATTTCCTTTATTTGGGCATATTTATTATAACTCCCTTTTCTAATTTACGCAAGTGCGTATACGCAGATGCGCCATTCTTTTTACAATAACCCACAAGAGGTGATTTTGTGGGTGTAAAAGATGCGGTTGTTCTGCGCTTTCAGCAATTGTGTGCAGAGCGAAACATGACATTAAACGAACTTGCAAGTTGCTCTGGCCTGACAGCATCGACTGTATACAGCATGGTCAATCCGAACCGCCGTGAGATTTCAATTACAACCATTAAAAAGCTCTGCGACGGACTGGATCTTTCCCTATCTGCCTTCTTTGCAGCTCCGGTTTTCGAGCAGCTCGAACAGGAAATCAAGTAATCTATATTTCCGAAAGGCGCGAGCAGAGCGAGACGCTCTTTCGGACAGTAGGGATAGACGAGACGGACGGCTGAAGATTGAGATCTCCTGAGAAAATTTTAGGGCAGCGGTTGGCACCGTTGCCCTCTTTCTTTTCTTGGCAGCTTGAACCCATTCTTTTCTTTCTGGCAGAGAAAGAAAAGAATGGGTTCAAAAACGTGCCCTTAGGTGCCGTTAAATTGAAAGGAAGCTGCCCAACCGCGGCTTGCGGTTGGGCAGCTTCCTTACAGGAAAAATCTACGCTGCAAGGACTCACGCAGCGGCTTGCAGACTGCAATCACAATCAGCATCAGTCCCAAAATCACGCCGGCCGCCAGCGGATAGAACGACCAGAAAAATGTCTCGTGGATTTGGAATGTCAGATTGATTAAAAACTCAATCAGCACGGCCAGACCGCCGCCGAGAATCAAGCCGCCGCCGTAGATATAGAGATACCCCGCGTGCAGATAGCGCGTCAGCACCACAACGGCCGTCACCAGCAGACCGATTGCACCGGTCACCGGAAATGCAAACGACAGAAACCAGTGGCCGCCGGTTGAGAAGTTGATATAGAGCAGATATAGTCCGATCGCCGCAAAATCCACCGGTACAAAAATGACCGGATTCGGATGCCGGAACCAGAGCGGCAAAATAATCATCACATACAGCATTCCGATCGCACCGGCGGCATACCCAGACCAGACAATCGTCCCATTGATACGCCAATCACACAGCAGGACGATAATCGCTGGCAGCAGTGCCACAACGGTCAGAACAAACAAAATGCCCGAGCGGTTCACCGCGTCCGGCCGGATACGTCGGTCGGGTGGAAACGGCGGCTCCGTCCGCTGCCGCGGTATATCAGGATGAAAGACCGGCGTTCCGCACAGCGGACACTTTTTTTCGCTGTCCGCCAACTCTACGCCGCAGTTTACACAGTACATACTACGCTTCCTTTCTCACCAGCGCTGGTTGCTCTCTACCTTGACTGGCAATCCCAGCCGGTGCAGCACACGATAAAAATGCGACTCCAGCTCCGGTTCACGCGTGTTGCGAATAAAATTGACGTTCATCGTTCCGTTCCAGGAGACCACGCCGCAGTTATAGTGCGCCTTTGCAGGCACACCGATGATAAAATCCATCCGTGCCACATAGGGCGCCATCTCCTCCGGCAGCTTGACCAGACCGAGATTGGACAGGCACAGGCACGACTTACACTCGCCCACCATATCGAACACCACGCGCATCGCCGCGTTTTTGATAAACAGCGGCATGACGCGCAGCACCGGCGAGCGTTCGCTCGCCACGTTTGTCGCAATCTTCGCGGCCATCATCCGCGGGTCATTTTCCAGTCCCATGCGGTAGTGGACGACACGGCAGATTTCATCGAACGTATAATCCCCGAGTCGCGGATCGATCTCCGGCGTCACATAGGACGCGAAGTTCCGCAGCGTCCGGCTGGGGAACATCTGCCGCAGATTGACCGGCAGCAGCACCTTCACCGGCTTGCGGTGGCGGCGGCGCGGCGTCTGTTCCGCCTGAATCTCACAAATTGCCTTCATCATTGCCGCGCCAAGCAGCTCTGTCACCGTAACATGGTGCGCCTTTGCGCACGCGCGCACCGCATCCACCGGCACCATCAGCGTCGTCAAATTCAAAAATCCATCGGGTTCCATCGCGCCGCTGAGCTGATAGGCCGTTGCTTCCTTGCGGCTGGCATGGACATCTCCCGCATAGCGCACGAAGCTATCCTCCAGCTCCTCCTCATTCGGATCTTCCAGCCGCCCCAGCACGCCGTCAGTCGCCGGGATTGCAATTCCATGCTTCTGGCAGAGATATTCCGCCACGAGCGTTTTGAGGAAGATCGTGCCGCCCGTGCCGTCGGTCACCGCGTGAAAAAATTCCACGGCAATCCGTTCATGGTAAACCAGCACCCGGAACGCGCATTTGCGCACATCGTCAAACGGCACGTGCACCAGCGGATAGCTCTTGTCCTCCTCAATGGGCGGTGCCTTCGGAATCTGCTCCAGATAGTACCAGAACGCGCCGCGCCGCAGCCGCACCGCAATTGAGGGAAAGCGGCGCACCGTCACATCCAGCGCCGCGCGGAGCACCTGCACATCCACCGGCTCCGTCAGCGTAGCGGACAGACGGAAATAGTTCGTCCAGCCGCGCCGCTTGGCCGCCGGGTAGATCTTCGCCGCATTGTCCAGCCGCATCCAGCGCAGCTTCTTCGCCGGCGAGAGCACCTCGGTCAAAAAATCATTGATCGTGTCGAAGTCCGACATATTTTCGCTCAGATAGTAGAGCACATACGCGTGCCAGCGCTCCGGCGCAACGACCATCTTGCTCCGGCAGCCGGCCTCCCGCAGCTTTGCGTCGAGCCGCCGCGTGTCGTCGAGCATTACCTCGTCGCCGCCGACAAACAGCAGCGACGGTGGAAACCCGCGCAGATCGCCGAACAGCGGCGAGCAGAACGGATCGCTCGCGTCGTCCGTATAGCAGTCAGCATAAAAATCGAGCAGCTCCTTCGTCATCGAAGGGTCCGCCTCCAGATTGGTCTGGTAGCTCTCGCCGCTCTGCGTCAGGTCGCTCCACGGCGAAATGCCGATCAGTCCGCACGGCAGCGGCCGCTTCAGCGCCTTCAGCTTCAAGCAAAGCGCATAGATCAGTCCGCCGCCTGCGCTCTCACCGCACAGCAAAATCTGCCCCGCCGGATATCCCTTTTTCAGCAGATACTCATAGGCTTCCAGCGCATCGTCCAGTGCCGCAGGGTAGCGGTTTTCCGGTGCAAGACGGTAGGCCGCGCAGAACACGCGCACGCCGCATTCATCCGCCAGCGTTGCCGCAAAGCCCTTCGCATACTCCAAGCTGCCGCAAGTATAGCCGCCACCATGCAGATAGAGCACAACACCCTGCCGCCGTTCGTCCTTCGGCATCAGCCATGCGCCCTGAAACCGGCCAAAATCATGGTCGCGGACAAATACGTCACGCCGATGGATAGCCTCCATGATCTCGCCGAGCTTATCCTGCCCCTTGCGCGTAGCCTCCAGGGAGAGATTTGCCGCAATCGGCTTTAAAATATGCAGTTGTGCTCGCACCAGCTTTGCAGGCAACCCCATATGGTTCGTTCCTTTCCAATCGGATATTGAATGTTATTATAGCAGTTTTCACACTTTTTGTAAATAGTATCCCTGATCTCCGCACAGCGAAGCCGTCTAGTCTCCGTTTCCGTCATCCGTCAAATGATAAGGAGCCGCGCACAGCCATGCGCAGCTCCTTATCATATACCTACAGACGCATCATACTTCCCCGCGTTCGTCAATCGCACCCTCGCGATAGATTGCACGTGCCTGCCATTTCTCGGCACGATAAAACAGCAACGAAATCGTCGCCGCAATTGTCCAGCCGACCGGCCATGCACACCAGATACCGGTTGCGCCGAGCGCCGTTTTCGACAGAACCATCGCCAGCACCACGCGCAGCAGCAGATCTGTAAACGTTGCAATCATGAATTGCCCCATCTGCTCGCAGCCGCGCAGCACACCGTCCGCCACCAGCTTTGCCGATGCGATAAAGTAGAACGGCGCCAGAATCCGCAGGAACATCACGCCGGTATCCATGGCCGTCTGCGTCGGGTTCTCGAGAAACAGTCCGAGCGCCCAGCGTCCGGCGAACACATAGAGCGCCACCAGCGGTACGCTGATGATCCAGACGAGCCGCAGTCCTGCGCGGAAACCCGCACGAATCCGGTCGAGCTGCTTTGCGCCGAGATTCTGCGCCGTATAGTTGGAAATTCCGTTTGCCAGCGTCGTAAACGAGGTAATCACAAGATTGTTCAGCTTCACTGCCGCCGAATATCCTGCCATGACGCCCGCGCCAAACCCATTGATCGTACCCTGAATGATGATATTGCCGACAGAAATAAAGCTCTGCTGCAAGACGCTCGGAATGGCTACACCGGCAAACTGACGCAGAATCCCGGTATCGAAGATCGCGCTTTTTTCTGTGGTCTGCACCTTATGCAGCCGCCGCAGAACAAAGCCGACCGCCAGCACACAGCTCACGCCCTGGCAGAGAAATGTTGCCCATGCGACACCTGCCACACCCATTTTCAGCGCCGTGACGAACACAATATCCAAACCGATATTAGCCGTTGACGAAACCGCCAAAAACCAGAACGGCGTCTTGGAATCACCCAACGCGGAGAAAATACCGGTTGCGATATTGTAGAAAAACACAAACGGCAGGCTCCAGATGTAAATATCCAGATACAACTTCGAATCCGCAAACACTTCCTCCGGCGTGCGGATCAGCCGCAGCAGGCCGCCGCATCCGAACAGGCCGATCAGCATCAGCAGTGCGCAGACCGCAGCACTTGTGAGCATCGCCGTATATACCGCCGTTTTCATCCGTCCATATTCACGTGCGCCGAAAAAGCGCGACACGATGACGGAACAGCCAATGTTGCATCCAAACGCAAACGCGATAAAGATCAGCGTCACCTCATAGCTGTTGCCAACGGCAGCCAGCGCGTTCTCTCCGATGAATTTGCCCGCCACAAGGCTGTCGGCAATATTATAGAGCTGCTGAAAAATCACGCTTCCAAACAGCGGCAGGCAGAAGCGCACCAACACGCTTGACGGCTTGCCGATTGTCAAGTCCTGATTCATACGATCTCCTCTTTTCTCTATCCATTGACTTTTAAACCAGCAAAGATTATAATCCAAGTGTTCAAATAAGTAAAATATATAGTTGATATTATTGATATACGTTTTTGATATGGAGAATTGACCATGATTCACTACGAGCTCTATCGTGCTTTCTACTATGTCGGCAAATACCGCAGCTTTACACACGCCGCAGCGGCGTTGCTCACCAGCCAGCCAAATGTCACACGCGCCATCAAGGGTCTCGAAGCCGCGCTCGGCTGCACGCTGTTCCTCCGCTCCAACCGCGGCGTCAGCCTGACGCCGGAGGGCGAAGCACTTTTTAACCACGTCTCTGCCGCGGTGGAGCAGCTTCAGGCCGGAGAGGATCTCATCCTGCGTGAGCGCAGTTTGGAAAGCGGCACCATCACGATTGCCGCATCCGAAATTGCGCTGCGCTGCTTGCTTCTGCCGTTTATGCGCCGCTTCCGCCGCCGCTATCCCGCCGTACATATCCGCATTCAAAACCGTTCCGGCCCGCAGGCCATCCAAACACTTTCGGCAGGATTCGCCGACTTTGCCCTGATTGCGACACCGCTCAGTCCCCCGGATGGAATGGAAAGCATGGAACTCTGCAAATTTCATGACGTCCCCGTATGCAGTCCGGAGTATACATCTCTCACAAACCGTACCCTAACGTTGGCCGAGCTGACCGCGCAGCCGATTGTCAGTCTCGCACGTCAGACGCAGAGCTACGCATTTTATGCAGCGTTATTCGCGCAGTACGGACTGAGCTTTGAGCCGGATGTTGAGGTTGCGACCGCCGATCAGATTCTTCCTCTGGTGGAGAGCGGCTTGGGAATCGGTTTTGTCCCGGAGCAGTTTCTCCGCGGCTCCGACCGCAGCCGGATTCAAATTTTGTCGCTGGAAACTGAAATCCCAGAGCGCTCCATTGTGCTTCTGCGCGCAAAGAGCCGAACGCTCAGCATCGCCGCGCGCACCTTCTGCCAGCTCCTCACAGAACCGGCAGGTCAATTCTAGGGTGTATCTAAACAGAATATTTACATTCCGTACCTCACATATCAAAAACAGGATTAGAAACCAACCGTTTTTCTGTATATAATATTTCAGAAAAGGGAGGGGAATTTCTTGCATAATATTCTGGAGACGATGATGCTGGTCTGTTTTGGCTTTTCCTGGCCAATTTCAGTTGTAAACAACTACCGTTCCGCCACGACGCGCGGCATGAGCCTGCCGTTCATCCTGCTCATCATGCTCGGCTACGTCTGCGGCATCACCGCGAAACTCATTTCGCACAACATCACCTATGTTCTTGCCGTCTACATCTTCAATCTCTGCGCAGTCGGCACGAACCTGATCGTCTATTTCCGCAATCGGAAACTGGACAAGCAGCGCGCTGCCACTTCGCATAAATCCACGGTTGCAAAACAAGCCTACAAATTCTAACCCTGACAAAGGACGCTGATCTGAAAAGATCCGCGTCCTTTGTCCATATACATTTCATTCCAAAGCTTGACATGACGAAAAATCTCTGCCGAAGCTGCTTGCCGAATTGTGCGGTGCCGCCCTAAAAAACGAGACTGCGGCGGTAGCTGCAGTCTCGTTTCAGCGTGTCGAAACAGTCTTTTCGTCCCGCTGCCCGTCCAGTTTTTCAAACTTATCAAGTTTGAAAAACTGCTTGATTGAACGCGAAGGGGGCTCTTTGCCCCCTTCACTCTTCCCCTGCGACTCTGTCG
>CAKUJA010000034.1 GCA_934661135.1 uncultured Oscillospiraceae bacterium | reverse complement strand
GAAATGCCATCGCCGCCGTCCTTGAAACGCTCCGTAGTCCAACAGCCACCGTCGCGCAGAAATATGAATTGCACATCTATTGCAGATACAACAAAATTTCTATTGTAAAATCAACACGTCCTGAATGAATGGGGTTCAAGAGGCCGCTGGTTCGAATCCAGTCACTCGGACCAATTTGAAAAGCTTGAAATCATTTGATTTCAAGCTTTCTTTTTTATTTTTTGACCTGTTCAGCAGATTTCGGAGCATTCCTTTCTAACAGATTTCTAACAAACACCATTATAGTAACCGCTGAATCAATCATCGGTTACCAGGGTGTATCTGACAATCCTGCATCATTATGATATAATGAATTCAGCAAGGAATTATCTTTCGCAAAAGAATGGTCGTTTTGTCAAACTGATCTCACGTGATAGGAGTATTGGATATATGATTACTTTCACAAATCTGAAAACAGGCGAAGTTAAGACCGCATTTTCTTTCCGCGTGGACGGAACGAAAACATACATTACCTTTACCGAGGGTGGAAAAGAATATGGATATTTTTCTGCTAACATTAAAATCCACAATGAGAATGCAAGTTCTCTGCCCTTTCGGGTGTACGCTTTGACGAAGGAATGTTACCGCTGCCACCGAAGCACGACGATTCTAACTTACATCACATTCTCCGATCATCCCGCGGATGACTTGGTTTATCCTTGGGACAAGGAGCGTCTGCTGAGAAACCAGTGCACGGAACAAGCCTTTGCGCATATGTTCGATCCCAGCATTGAATACTACGCATTAGATGTCGTCGGAGATATTCCGGAATATGACAAGATGCTTTTGCAGAAATATCCTCAGCAATTCAAAAATACATTCAGCAAAACCGTGAATCGCGCGTACCTGATGAATGTATGTGAGCACTCCGACTGCGGCGCCGGACAAGGACGAAATTTTGTGTATCGGCGGGTGAATGAATTGATTCAGCAAATGCAGGAAATCGAACTTGCAGAATAGAACCCTGTCAGCGGACAGCAAAATTCATTTTGGGTTATCACAAATTCACCTTTCCTTTTTTCCTTGAATCATTTGCTTGTTTCCTATATAATATTTTCTTGAAAGTTTTTTCGGTTTTTCCAATAACGATCCTGCGTATACTTGGATGATTGACATTACAGAACCCGTTGTAATGAATTATCAGAGCATCCCATTTTCCAAGAAGCTGACCGGCTGTTTTAACCTGCTGGCAACGGCGATGCACTGCGAAACGGAATACGTTGAGGCACGCTTCATCTATGGACTTGCGTTACAGCTCGCTAGGGTGTATCTGAAAACTCCAGACGCACCCTAAGCAAAACCATTGCGAAATACTGCGCGAAACCGTAACTGCCGGCACTTGAAAGACGTATCGCAGCAAAGACTCTTTCACCCCCGCCGAATCCGTCCGGCGGAGGTTCCATTCCAGCATAATCCCCGAGGTGATTCTATGACTACAATGACACGGGCGAAGGTGTCGTTTTTAGCGGCAATTTTGATTTACGGCACACTGGGCGTATTTGTGCGGCTGGTTGCGCTGCCGTCCAGCTTGATTGCGCTTGCGCGCAGCGGCATCGGCACGCTCTTTTTGCTGCTGCTTATGGCAATCAAGCGGCAGCCGCCCGGCTTTGCCGCAATCCGCCGCAACTGGAAGCCGCTGCTCCTCGCCGGCGCCCTGCTGGGGTTCAACTGGGTCGCTATGTTTGAGGCCTACCGCTATACCACGGTGGCCGTCGCAACGCTCTGCACCTACATGAACCCGGTGATTATCGTGACCGGTGCGGCAATCTTCCTGCACGAACGGCTGACGCTGCGGAAGATTGTCTGTGTGCTTGTCGCGCTGGTTGGCATGGTGTTTGTCTCCGGCGTCACGGCGAGCGGCCTGCCGACCGGCAGCAGCGCGACGGGCATTCTGCTCGGACTGCTGACCGCAGTTCTATACGGCATCATCGTCCTGAGCAACAAGACGCTGCGGGACATCTCCGCCTACGACCGCACCGCCGCGCAGCTTCTCATTGCGACGTTCGTGCTGCTCCCCTACTGTCTGCTGACCGAGGATCTGCCCGCACTGACGATCAGCGCGCAGCAGATCGGACTGCTGCTGGTGCTCGGCATTATACACACCGGCTTTGCATACAGCCTTTATTTCGGCTCAATGCAGACGCTTCCCGCGCAGACGCTTGCCATCCTCAGCTATCTCGACCCGGTGACAGCCGTGCTGCTCTCGGCGCTCGTGCTGCACGAGCCGCTGCACAGCTATGAAATCATCGGCGCGGTCTGCATCCTCGGCGCAGCTATCGTCAGCGAGCTGCCGGCGCAGCGCCGGAGCTGAGCCGTGCATAACTGCACTATTTGTAAATTTTCTGTTAAAAATGAAATCCAATCTTTCTTTCCCGTCAAATCCCGGTATAATGTTCAGGGTATAATCTTTAAGAAATTTCTTCAGAATTCGGGAAAGTTGGCGAACAGGTTTGGTATACATCTGGCTGGCCGTCGGTCTATTGGGCGCGGCGGGAATCGAATATGCGATCAATCAGTTTTCTTCTCCGGCGTGTCTGTGGCAGCTCCCATTGCTCCTTGTTGGACTTCTGGCCGCGGAGATTCTTCTTTTTTTGATCGTATTGATTGTGTCGACGCTGTTCGTCAACCCGAAAAAGCTCTGCGAGAAGCCAAGCGCCTATTTCCGCTTCATGCTCACGCAGTTTTGCCGGATTGCGCTCCGGCTCGGCGGCGTCCGCATCCACACGGCCGGCCTGGAAAAGCTGCCGCGCACCGGCCGCTTTATGCTGGTGTGCAACCATGCGTTTGCCTTTGACCCGCTGATCTTCTACGCCGTCATGCCGCAGGCGGAGCTTGCGTTCCTCGCGAAAAAGGAGCTGTTTTCCATCTTCGCCGTCGCACCGATCATGCGCAAGGTGCTCTGCCTGCCGCTCGACCGCGACAACGACCGCGAAGCGCTGAAGGCGATTTTGAAGGCTATCCAGTTCATCCGCGAGGACAAGGCTTCGATCGCCGTTTTCCCGGAGGGCGGCACAAACCGCACGGAGGCCGAGCTGCTCCCGTTCCGCAACGGCGCGTTTAAAATTGCGCAGAAAACGCAGGTTCCCATTGTGGTCTGCTCGCTGGTCAACTCCCGCGCCATCCGTGACAATATGTTCCGCCGGCGCACCGACGTCTATCTCGATGTGCTGGACGTTGTCGCACCCGACGCCTTTGCCGAGCTGCACACCGCCGAAATCGGCGACGAGGTACACGCCATTCTGCTGCACGGCCTGCAGGAACGAAAAGCCGCAATCGCATAAAAAAATCGGAAGCCAAGGCTTCCGATTTTTCAGCGTGTCGAAAAAGTCTTTTCGCCCCGCTGCCCGTCCAGTTTTCAAACTGATCAAGTTTGAAAAACTGCTTGATTGAACGCGAAGGGGACGCTTTGCCCCCTTCACGTTTTCCCTGCGACTCTATTGCAAAACTGCATTCCAGCGTTTTTTGACAGTCTCTTATCTCACAATTCATTCTGCATCCTGTCCTTTTTCCGCGACAAGATTCCAAACTCTGCGGAAGAAGGCGCCGTTGAAGTAGAACAGCCAGATGCCGAGGATGCTGACGCCCAGCGTCAGCAGCGTGGCCGCCGTCACATCCGTCAGGAAATGCGCGCCCATCATCAGGCGGGACACCGCCACAATCAGCGTCCAGGCAAGGCCGATGCAAAGGCAGAGCCGCTCTTTGCCGCGCAGCCGCTTGCCGAGTGTCGGCAGCAAAATCGTCAGCATGGCGCAAGCCGCGCAGCCGGTATGTCCAGACGGAAACGAACGGAATTCGTCGGAGCTGACACCATCAGCCACGAGCTTGCTTTTCAGGCTGATGCCGAGCTTCCACCACGGCATAAAGTAGCTCTCGTTGCCGGTCTCGACCAACAGGCGCATCCGCGGCCGCCCCCACGGGATTTTAATGACATTGATAAGCAGCATCGTGCCGATTGACACAAACGCCAGCACACAGATGAAGCGCAGCAGCGTTTTCATCTGGCAGCCATCTGTCAGGATCAGCAGCAGTACCGCGCACAGCGCCGCCGTAAAGACCGTGACCAGCGCAGCCACCCAGAGCGGCAAGGCCGGAACATTATCGGTCGCTTCATGGATCGACAGACCCAGACCGCCGAGCACCAGCGCCGCAGACGCCGCGACAAACAGCACATTCCAGCTTTTGCGCAGCCGAGCGCGGTTGACAAACAGCAGTACGCCTGCACTCGTCATCGCGAGAAAGGCCGGAAGCTCGCCAAAGGCCGCAAAGAACTGGCCGAAGCTGCTCTCTCGGCCTGGATATAGGAATTTTGAGATCGGCAGATCCCAGATCGAGCCGATTATCATCAGAAGCAGCAAGGCCGCGCCGACGATGCGCGTGCTGCGTAAATACGTCTGTTTCAGTTTTTTCATGGATTTCTCTCCGGTTTCGACATTTTTTGTGCCCGGCTAGTATACCATAATCCCCCATACTTCGCAACTTGATTTTCTATAAAATTAAGATGAATTTTCCAGCAGAAACGAGGAAACTGTGATGAAGCAAGTGACGCTTGACTATACCAGAGGATTTTCCTGTCTTGCCGGGCAGTGCCCGGACACGTGCTGCAAGGACTGGGAGATTCTGCTCGACGACGACAGCATCCGCCGCTACGCCGCAATGCCCGGTGTGCTTGGCGAGCAGGTGCGCGCCGCGCTCATCACCGGTGCGGACGGCACAATGTTCCGCCTGGAGGACGGCCACTGCGCGCTGCTGCGCGAGGACGGTCTCTGCCCGATCCAGTGCGCCTTCGGCGAGGAGGCGCTCTGCCGGACTTGCCGGACGCACCCGCGCTTTCTGGAGGAGTACGGCGCGACACAAGAGCTGACGCTGGCGCTCTCCTGCCCTGCTGCCGCGCTGCGCCTGCTGACACGGGAGGAACCGCTGCGGCGCGTAGAGACGCAGACGGACGAGCCGATCTCCCCGAATGACCTCGATCCTGACCTCTATCTGACGCTCCTGCTCGCCCGCGAGACGGCGTTTACCCTTGCACAGAACCGCGCGCTGCCGCTCTCGGAGCGAATGGGCCTTCTGCTGCTGTTTGCCGCGCGGGTGCAGCGAGCACTGGACGCAACACGCTGGGACTGGGCGGAGGCGGCCAGTATGCAGTTTGCCGACCTGACGCTCTGCCGCCGCCAGCGGCTCCGGCTCCGCCGCCTGATGCGGCCGGAGGGCGCGTTTTACCCCGGCTGGGCGGTGCTGCAAAACATGGAACACCTGACTGCGCGTTTCCCGGCTCTGCTTGGCCGCGCCATTCGTACCGAGCCGCGCGGAGACTTCGACGAGTGCTTCCCCGCGCAGGCGGAAAATCTGCTGGTCTACTTTCTGTTCCGCTATTTCCTGAAGGCCGTCAACGACAGACAGCTTTTGCCGCGCGTCGAGTGCTGCGTGTTCCATGTGCTTGCGCTCCGCTATCTCTGCGGTCTGGAGGACGCGGCGGACGCCGCCGCCTTGCAGCCGGTGGTCAGTCTCTATTGCAAGGAAGTGGAACACTCCGAGGACAATCTGCTGCTGTTGCAGCGCGCATTTGCGCGGGAGACGCTTCCGTTGCGCTGGCTGTTCACCGTACTCCGTCCTTGATGCGCAGAATGCACAAATTCAGTCCTTGAACTTTGGTGAAATCTATCCTTCTCCCCTCTTGCAATTTCAAAGGAATCTGCTAAAATGTAGCTTGCTACCTAATTTAGGTCGCAAGCTACATTTTTGGAATGAGGAACGCATATGGAAGAAAATTTGTTTTTATTCCGGCGGTTCCGCCTTCTCGATCAGGCTGGCAAGCAGCGCGTCGACCAGCAGTTCACTGCGGTGGATCTGACGGCCATGCAGTCCTACGTGCTCCGCTATCTGCACGAGCACCGCGGCGAAGTGGTCTATCCAAAGGATCTGGAACAGCGCTTCCACCTGACGCATCCGACGGTCTCCGGACTGCTGGCGCGGCTGGAGGGCAAGGGGTTCATCGTCTGCACGCCAGATCCCGACGACCGGCGCTGCAAGCGGATCGCCGCAACCGAGAAAGCGGAGCAGCTTCATCTTCGCATCCACGAGACGTTTCATGCGCTGGAGCAGGAGACGCTTCGTGGTTTTAGCCGCGAGGAAACGGACACGCTGCTCTGTCTGCTCGACCGGGCCATTGAAAATCTTTCCGAACGCAAGGAGGAGCTAAAACCATGATCAAACGACTTGCCGCTTGTATCCGGGAATATCGGCGCGACACGATCCTGACGCCGATTTTGATGGTCGGTGAGGTGGTCTGCGAGTGCATTATCCCGCTTTACACGGCGCAGCTCGTCAACCAGATTCAAGCCGGCTGTACGCGCGACGTCATCCTCTACTACGGCATCCGGCTGCTGGCGCTGGCGTTGCTCTCGCTCGGCTTCGGTATGGCTTCCGGCTGGTTCTGCGCCGCCGCGTCGACCGGCTTTGCCAAAAATCTGCGGCACGATCTGTTCTACCGCGTCCAGAGCTTCTCGTTCGCCAACATCGACCAGTTTTCCACGTCCTCCCTCGTCACACGCTTGACGACCGACGTCTCCAACGTCCAGCAGGCATTTATGATGATTATCCGCACGGCGGTACGTGCGCCGCTGATGCTGGTCTTTTCGGTTATCATGTCCGTCAAGGTTGGCAAGGAGCTGTCGCTCGTGTTTGCTGCGTCCATTCCGCTGCTGGCCATCGGCCTGATCCTCATGATGCGCCTGGCCATGCCGCTGTTCAAGGCCGTCTTTAAGAAATATGACCGGCTGAACAACTCCGTACAGGAAAACGTGCAGGGAATGCGCGTGGTCAAGAGCTTCGTGCGTGAGGACTATGAGACGAAGAAGTTCACCGCTGCGTCCGACGACGTCCGCCGTGACTTCCTGAAGGCGGAGAAGATTCTGGCGACCAACACGCCGCTGATGCAGTTCTGCGTCTATCTGTCGCGGATTCTGATCTCCTACTTTGCGGCAAAGCTGATTGTGCAGTCGTCCGGCACGTATCTCAATGTCGGCAGCCTGACCAGCATGATTACCTACTCGATGTCGATTTTGATGAGCCTGATGATGCTCTCGATGATCTTCGTCATGGTCACGATGGCTTCCGCGTCGGCCAAACGAATTTCGGAGGTGCTCGACACGCAATCTGACCTTCGCAATCCCGCGTCGCCGATCTACGACGTGCCGAATGGCGCGGTTGATTTTGACCACGTCAGCTTCAAATATTCGGCCAAGGCCGAGCGGAACGCGCTGGAGGACATCGACCTGCATATCGGCTCGGGTATGACGGTCGGCATCATCGGCGGCACCGGCTCGTCCAAGACGAGCCTGATTCAGCTCATTTCGCGGCTTTACGACACGACGGAGGGCAGCGTCCGCGTGGGCGGACACGATGTCCGTGAGTACGACATCGAGGCGCTGCGCAATCAGGTTGCCGTTGTGCTGCAAAAGAACGTGCTCTTTTCCGGTACGATCAAGGAAAACTTGCGCTGGGGCGACCCCAACGCGACGGACGAGGACATCGTCCGTGCCTGCCGGCTGGCGCAGGCAGATGAATTTGTCCAGTCCTTCCCGGACAAATATGACACCTACCTTGAGCAGGGCGGCACCAACGTTTCCGGCGGGCAGAAGCAGCGGCTCTGCATTGCCCGCGCACTGCTGAAAAAGCCGAAGATTCTGATTCTCGACGACTCAACCTCCGCGGTTGACACCAAGACCGACGCGTTGATCCGGCAGGCGTTTGCTTCTGAAATCCCAGACACGACCAAAATTATCATCGCGCAGCGTATCTCGTCCGTGCAGGACGCCGACCGGATTGTCGTTCTCGACCAGGGACGCATCAACGGCGTGGGCACACACGACGAGCTGCTGGCGCAAAACGCCATCTACCGGGAAGTCTATGAATCCCAGACCAGAAACGGAGGTGCAGACGATGGCCAGAACTAACGCAGCCGGCAAGGGCGGCCCGCGCGGCTCCGCAGGCGGCCAGAAGGTGGACGGCAAGGCGTTCGCCCGCCTGATGAAGCAGCTCTTTCACGACTATCCCGTGCAGCTCACCGTCGTAATTGTCTGCATCCTGCTCAATGCCCTTATCGGCATTACGCCGACGATCTTCGTCAAAACCATCACGAGCTATATTGAAGAAGGCTTGACCAGCTCTTGGGGCGCGATCTACGGAAAGATGATTCAGGCCGTAATTTTGATGGTAGTGCTCTACCTTTCCAGCGTCGCCTGCGCCGCGATCTATACGCAGCTCATGGCACACATTACGCAGGGATTTCTCCACAACACGCGCACGCGGATGTTCAGCCGGATGCAGACGCTCCCGATCCGCTACTTCGACCAGAACACGCGCGGCGACATCATGAGCTACTACACGAACGACACCGATACGCTCCGCCAGCTCATCTCGCAGAGCCTTCCGCAGCTCTTTTCCTCCGGCCTGATGTGCGCCGGCCTGATCTTCATCATGCTCTACTACTCGTTCCCGCTGATGCTGATCGTGCTGCTCGGCATTTTCGCCATGACGCGCGTGACGAAGTCCATCGGCGGAAAGTCCGCCACGTTCTTCGTCCGGCAGCAGAAATCGCTCGCCAAGGCCGAGGGGTATATCGAGGAAATGATGAACGGCCAGAAGGTCGTGCAGGTGTTCTGCCATGAGCAGGCCGCCGAAGCCGACTTCGACAGGCTCAACGAGCAGCTCTTTGAGGACGCGCGCAGCGCGAACCGCTTTGCAAACATCTTCATGCCGATTATGAATAACATCGGCAACATTCTCTACACGCTCACGGCCTTTATCGGCGGTATGCTCGTCTGCTCGGGCGGCCGCGTGCCGAATATCTCGTTTGAAAACCTGTTTCACACCGGCACAATGCTCGGCACGCTCTCGATTCCGGTCATTGCGTCGTTCCTCGGCATGACGAAGCAGTTCACCGGCAACATCTCCCGCGTCTCTGACCAGATCAACGCCGTCGTCATGGCAATCGCGGGCGCGGGGCGCATTTTCGAGCTGCTCGACGAGCAGCCGGAGGAGGACGCCGGCGACGTGACGCTCGTCCGCTGCCGCAAAAACGCGGACGGCAGCCTGACCGAGTGCGCGGAGCGCACCGGCACCTGGGCCTGGAAATACCCGCCGCTCGACGGCCAGAGCACACTGGTGGAGCTGCGCGGCGACGTGCGTTTCTTCGACGTCGACTTCGGCTATGAACCGGAAAAAACCGTTCTGCACGGCATTTCGCTCTACGCCAAGCCCGGCCAGAAGCTCGCATTCGTCGGCGCGACCGGCGCGGGCAAGACGACCATTACGAACCTGATTAACCGCTTCTATGATATTGCCGACGGCAAGATCAAGTATGACGGCGTCAACATCAACCGCATCAAAAAGGCCGATCTGCGCCATTCGCTCGGCATTGTCCTTCAGGACGTCAACCTCTTTACCGGAACCGTGATGGACAATATCCGCTACGGCAAGCTCGACGCCAGTGACGAAGCCTGCATCAGCGCCGCGAAGCTCGCCAACGCGCACGATTTTATCACGCGTCTGCCGGACGGCTACAACACGATGCTGACTGCCAACGGCGCGAATCTCTCGCAGGGACAGCGGCAGCTCCTCTCGATTGCGCGCGCCGCCGTCGCCGATCCTCCGGTGATGATCCTCGACGAGGCGACAAGCTCGATCGACACGCGCACCGAAGCGCTCGTCCAGCGCGGCATGGACGCGCTGATGAAGGGGCGCACGGTCTTTGTCATCGCACACCGCCTGTCCACGGTTCGCAACAGCGATGCGATCCTGGTGCTCGACCACGGCCATATCATTGAGCGCGGCACGCACGACGACCTCATCGCCCAGCACGGCACCTATTATCAGCTCTATACCGGCGCGTTTGAGCTGGAATAATTCCTTTTCGGCACTTACACCAGGGGCGGACAGGCTTGTCCGCCCCTGGTTGTTTGCAAGACGTATCTTGTTCGTCTTGATTTTCCAAAAAAGGAAAAAACTATAAGTTTTCTATTGATCCTCGCCCAAAAATGCAGTAAAATACAGATAGTCATAAAGAGAGCCGCGGCTCTCTTTCCACACGCGCGTGTGGACGAAATATTTTATAAACGGAGGAAGCTACGATGAAAAAACGGTTGCTATCCATATTATTGGCAGCAGTGATGCTGCTGGCGCTGCTGCCGACGGCGGCTCTCGCCGCCGGTGAGGTAACGGAAGTTACGCTGACAGAGAGCGGCAAGCTGCAAGAAGCAGTGAAAGCCGTAAACAGCAATTTAGACAGCATTACAAAGCTGAAGGTTCGAACGGGCAATGGCGCGGTGCTGATGCCTGCGGACTTCCAGTTCTTGAGCGGCATCGTTGTCACACCGACTGAAAGCGGTAGATATTCCAGCGCGAAAATTACGGACGAAACGCCGTATTTGAAGAATCTGGCGGAACTGGATCTCTCGGAGGCTGCCTGCAAAGACAACGCCATCCCACCGCGCGCATTCCAGAAAAACACGACAATCACTAAAATCATTCTGCCGAACACATTGGAGCGCACTTTTCTTCACGCATTTTCCATGATGACCAACTTGACCTACCTCGGCACCACCGAAGGCAATCTGCATTTCCCGGCGTCTATGAAGATCATGGGCGAGAGTATGGTGTATCAGGATGCAAAGTTGACAGGTGAGCTTGTTCTGCCCGAAAACCTTAAGGCGCTCGGCTCGTCCTGCTTCTATCAGAGCGGCATCAGCGGCGACATCACGATCAGAGCCGGTGTTAATATTACGACCAACACCGACATTAACGAAGGGGAACTTAGGCCGAGCGCTTCAATCTTCCAAGGAACAAAAATTACATCTTTAACATTTGAAAACGGTGTCACAGCTATCAACAACGCATTTGCGGATGAATGTCCCCAGTTGACTTCGGTCACAATTCCGGCCACTGTAACGTCCATCGGAAATTCAGCGTTCCGTTTAACTGGCCTTAAAGGGACTCTGGTCATTCCTGCGAGTGTCACAACGATCGGCATCGCTGCATTTTCTCGTATTGGCGAACATACCGGTCTGGATAGCGTGATTATTGAAAATCCGGATGTGCAGCTTTCTAAATATGCGTTTGCCGGACAAAAAAATGGTGCGAAGCTCTATTTCGCTGCGGCGGTTACAAACGACGATGACTACTGGCCGAGTAGAGAAGTAACGATTTTAAACACCAATGGCGGCAAGATCAACACCACGGAAAGTGTCGACAGCGCGACTGGCTTGTTTACACCGTTCAAGGCTGGCTATCACTTCCTTGGTTGGTACGACGGCGAGACCATGTTGAAAACGGCTGCGGCAGTGAATAAGACCTACACTGCAAAGTGGTCTGAACTTCCGCTGACTGGCATCACGGTTCAGCCGAAGCAGACCGAGTATGTCATCGGTACGACGCTCAGCGCGGCAGATTTCATTGTCACGGCAAATTATAACAATGGTGAGCAGGAGATCGTCCTGACCGACGGCTACACCATCGAGCCAAACACAGCACTCACAACGCTCGGCGACGTAAAGGTTACTGCAACCTTCGGTGAAAAAACGGCGACCTGCACGGTCACGGTCGTGGCTGCGCCCGTCGTCCCTGTTACCCCCTCGGCTCCCGCGAAGCTGCCGATCAACGAAGCGGCCGGGACTGCCAAATTTGCGGACGTCTCGGGCAATGCGTGGTACGCTTCCGCCGTCAGCTACGCGGTCGACAAAGACCTTATGAACGGCACCGGCAGCAACCTGTTCTCCCCGGACGCCGACACGACGCGCGGCATGATCGTCACGATTCTCGCGCGGCTGGACGGTAAGGCCACCAGCGGCACGCCGTGGTATCAGGCCGGGCAGCGCTGGGCGATGGAATATGAGATCTCGGACGGCGCGAACATGACCGGCGCAATCACGCGCGAGCAGCTTGTCACGATGCTGTTCCGCTATGCGGTGAAGAACGGTATGGACGCGGTCACGCTGGCTGAAAATCTGACCCAGTTTACGGACGCTTCCAGCATCAGCGCGTGGGCAGTGTCCGCGATGCAGTGGGCCGTTGGCCAAGGTCTGGTGCAAGGCTCCAACGGGCAGCTTCGCCCGCAGAGCACTGCAAGCCGCGCTGAGGTGGCAACCATCCTCATGCGGTTCTGCGAACTGTTAGGCAAATAAACAATACGAAAAGCGGCTCCTTCCGCATGGAAGGAGCCGCTTTTTTTTACTTTTTCCGCACAAGCAGAAACACGATCAGCGCCACAAGCGCAGCCGTAAAGACAATCGGCCAAACGGAGCCGGACACGAATATCTTTGTCGGCCCGTCCGCGCCGCAGCGGATGCCTTCCCCTCCGGGGAAGGTGCCGAGCAGCGCGAGGCGGATGAGGGTTGGGGAGCAAAAACGATACGTTTGCAGTTGGTTGAGTGCTCCTCGCCCTCATCCGTCTGCTCCGCTTCGCTCCTCAGCCACCTTCCCCCAGGGGAAGGCATTTTCCGCTGCGGCGGGGATTCAGGCGGATAGGTTCGTCCGCCCCTTCGCCGCAAATACGCTCTCCTTCCGCATGGAAGGAGCCGCGCTTTTTTACTTTTTCCGCACAAGCAGAAACACGATCAGCGCCACAAGCGCAGCCGTAAAGACAATCGGCCAAACGGAGCCGGACACGAATATCTTTGTCGGCCCGTCCGCGCCGCCAATAATCCCGACTGTCTGCATCATTCCGCATCCTCCCCGTCCGTCGCTTCGTCCTTCGGCTCCTCCGGGCGCGGCTGCTTCGTCACAACCACGGCCTCGACGCGGTTGATCGGCGTCCCAAGCTCGTAAAATTTTTCCTCATAGCCGGTCATAATCCCAACCGGCCCATTTTCATGCAGGTTGCGCGTCACGTTGCGCAGCTCGAGGAAGCAGCTCTCCATCTCCGGCAGCGACCACTCGAACAGCTTCGCGTTGTCGGTCTTGAAATGAATCTGGCCGCCGAGCTTGAGCACCTTTTTGTATTTTTCGAGGAACGTGTGGTACGTCAGCCGCCGCTTCGCGTTCTTCTTCCGCGGCCATGGGTCGCAGAAGTTGATGTAGAGCAGGTCGATCTCGTCGTCGGCAAAAAAGGCGTCGATATTCGCCGCGTCGAGCGAGACGAAAAACACATTTTTCAGTTCCATGCGCATGGCCGCTTCCATCGCCAGCACCAGTGCGTCCGGCACGCGCTCAATCGCAATCAGCAGCACGTCCGGCTCCGCGGCCGCGGTCTCCACGGTGAATTTTCCCTTGCCGCAGCCGACCTCTACACGCAGCTCACGGCAGCCCGGCATCAGGCTGCGCCAGTTTCCGCGCAGGCTCTCCGGGTCGTGAATCCACACCGGCTCGCAGGCCTCCATCCGCGGCTGCAAATTGTTTCTTCTTCGCATTCTCATGGCGCTTTCCCTCGCTGCTTCTGTTTTTTTGAGTATTGTAGCATATCTCGCGTCCGTTGACAAGAAAAACCGGCGGATGCGCCGCCGCACATCCGCCGGTATCTAAGAGAGTTTACTTCAAAGCAGTCCACGTTTCCGTGGCAGCCGTAGAAGCTCTGTATTCGTGGCCGTTCGCCGCTTCCATCACATCGAGATAGAAGCTGTCGCCGGTCTTGACGTCGGTGAAGGTCTTGAGACCTGCCGCGCCGGTTTCCAGGAACGCGCCGTCGGCGCTGCGGCCGAGCATCCGGTTCACAATCGTTACAACCTCGGCGCGCGTGATTGCGCCGTTCGGGTGATAGGCCGTCTCGCTGTCGGTCAGCCAGCCGTTGGCGACTGCCGATGCGATGTACTTATAACCCCAGAACGTTGCCGGGACGTCGGTGAACTTCACCGTGCCTTCCTTCAGCGCGAAGAAGCGGGATGCCATCGCGCAGAACTCCGCGCGGGTGACCGACTTTGTCGGCTTGAACGTGCCGTCCGGGTAGCCGGTGATTACGCCCTTGCCTGCCAGCGTCTTGACCGCGGCTTCATACCACTTACCGGCCGCAACATCTGTGAACGAAACGTTCGTGTTCACAGAGGTGTCGAGCAGCAGACGATAGAAAATCGTTGCGGCTTCCGCACGGCTCAGGCTTCCCTCCGGGCGGAACGTGCCATCCGGGTAACCCTGAATGTAGGCGCTGTGATCGGTCGTGTTCAGGCGCAGATCGTTGAGCGTGCCGCTGACGTTGACGTCGCTGGCCGGCATCTGGAACGTATAGGTGCTATCGTTGACCTTCGTCAGCGGCAGCAGCTTGCCGTCCTTGTCTACCACGCGAATTTCATCCGCGCTGATTCCTTCCGGAACCTTAATTGTTACTGTGCTGCCTGCCGACGCCGTAGTGCGGTCGGGGCGCAGCTTGTCCTTCTGCGTGTCCTCGACGATGACACGGTAGCTCGGCACACTGGGCGCCGGGGATTCGGTCAGCGTGCCGCTCGAGCCAGTGCCCTCCTGCGCGCCGCTGCCTACCGCGAAAGCCGTCATGCTCAGCACCATCGACAGCGCCAGAACAAGGACAAGAATGCGGGTCATCTTCTGTTTCATGCTGATTCCTCCGTTTCACTGCCCGCCCCGGCTGCGCCGGGGCGGGTTTGTTCGTTTGCGTTACTCGACGATGGTGTAGTTCTCTGCGATTGCGAAGATGGCGTACTCGCCAGCAGGCAGACGCGAGAAGGTTGCGAGATACTGACCGGTTCTGCCGGTCGGGGTCATCCGACCGCTGCGGATAATCGTGTCATTCTTGTAGTTGGAATACTTAAGCTCCACGCCGGCCTTCTTCTGGTAGATGAAGAAGAGGACATTGCCTTGGACATCGACCGGATGGGTCTTTGTCTCGTCGTACATCGTCACGGTAAAGTTCGTCCAGTCAAGCGTGCTATACACCGGGACAATCTTCGTGGACACCAGATCGATGTCAATCGATGCGCTGCTCGGGTCAAGCCAGTAGTTCAGGTTGCCGAGCTTCAGCGTCAGCGTCAGCGTCAGCTTATTCGCGGAGACCGAAATCGTGTCAATCCGAATGTCCAGATCTTTGATCGTGTGCTTCAGCAGCTCTGCCAGACCGCCTTCACCGTTGTACTTGTCAACCACAAGGTTGTTCAGCAGCAGCTCCAGCAGCTTTGCCTTACCTTCAGTCGTAACCTCACCGCTGCTGCCCAGAACCTCCGGCTTATAGGCCGTCAGCTTGGTCAGGCCTTCGCGCAGATTGAGCGTGACCGGGCGCTGGTAGACATTCTGCGTGCCAATCGAATACGATTCCTTGTAGTTGCCAAAGGCAATCTTCGTTGCATCCGTTACCACATCATACTTTGTCCGGCCATCCACTGCCGTAGGCGTTGCGTCGTTGCGCGTCGGGTAGGTGATGTTGGCGTTTGCCGCAATGTCGTGCGGGAAGTCCACCAGCTTCTCCGCCATCATGACCAGATCTGCCAGCGTATCGCCGTGAATCAGGCTCGTCAGCGTGAAGTCCATGACCCAGTTGGGTTCGCCGTACATCCGGACATTGGCGCCGCCCGTCGTGGCGCTGGGCTCGACATCCTTACCGTTGACCGGGAACTTCCCTGCCGGGTTCAGGCTGCCGGAGGTCATGCCGGTCTGCGCATTCAGCGTGCCGGTTGCAACCGTCAGCAGCTTTTCTGTAACCTTCACATCATCTGCACGCTGATCGGTGACATACTGGACATTATAGTTTTCGTTCTCGCGGCCAGCCACAAGGATCTCATAGCCGTCCAGAACGTCGAGGTTGCCGTAGACGTCCGCCACAGAAACTGCCTTGCCGTCGGTCAGAACCTTGTCGCCGCCTGCCGGAGTCACTTCGGTGTAGGTCAGGCCGGTGACCGGAGCGCCATAGGTCGTGCTCGCCTCAGTCGGTCTCACCTGAACGTCCTTGACATTGATGGTGAACAGACCGCCGTAGGTCTCGGACTGGTAGCTGTGGATGGAATCAGAAACCTTGCCAGTGACGATCTGACTGCCAACGTCAGATCTTGTATTGTTGGTAATTACGAATCTGGTATTTCCACTAAAGACTTTGATGCCCATGGCGTTAACGGCACTCAAGGTCTTTGCGCTGGTGTAATCCTGAACGGTGTTGTCATAGACCTTATCAAGATCAGGAACCACGACCTTGACTTCCTGCTTCTTGGCCTCGAACGTCAGCGTCGTGCTGATCTGCTGTGCGCCGATGCCGCGCTTCAGCGTAACCGTTACAGTGCCGACACCCTTCACGGTCAGCAGACCGTCCTGCGTGATGGTTGCCGCAGCCGGATTATCCACGCTCCACGCGAGAACGCTGGAGGTGTTGTGAACATCGCCGGTTGTGGTTTTGCTCTGGTTGCCGTAGGCGTAGAGCTGGATGACGTCGCCGTAGTAGGCAAGGTTCGTCGCGCCATCGCCGTTTTCGATCATGCCGCGAATTTCGAGATACGGCTTCGGGTCTTCGCGCGTCACGGCCATATTGCCCTTGACATAGCTGACGTCATAGTTCCGAGCCAGCGCCGCAACCGCCGTAATCGAGTAGTTCTTGCCAACCTGATCGCTTGCGTCATTGGTGTAGTTCGAATCGTCGATCAGCTCCGGCTGGATCTGGACGTCGCGCAGCGAGGTATCCGCCGCAACGCCGCCGGTAGCGAGACCCTTAAAGGAAGCGGTCAGATCGGGATACGCGCCGTACTGCTGACGGGAGATGTCGTCCGCCGTGATAGTCAGCGCCTTGGGCGTGATTTCGAAGGCGACCTGCTCCTCATGTGCGGTGTAGTTTGCGGTTTCGCCCACATGGACGGTCGCAATGTACTTGCCAACCTCGGTCGGTGCTTCGTAGGCGACGCCCTGAATCGTGCCGCCGGTGTAGGTGACGTAGGTTTCAGCCGCAGAATCGGACTTTCCATCCACAAAGCCTGCGCTGACCGTGCCGTCATAGCGGCCGGAGGTATATTCCATGCTGGCCTTAGTCGTCGGGTTGAACTGCGGACGAGCCTTCACCACGGTGAAGATGCCGTATGCGGTGTCGGTTACGCCGTCGTTCGTAGCGGTTACCTTGACGAGGTAGCGGCCTGCATTGGTCGGCGCTTCGTTCTGCCAACGAGCGTTGTAATAGTAGCTCGCAACTGCGCTGCCCTTTGTCGTCATCAGGCCGACGCCGGTGGCCTGGCCGTCGTAGACCTTCACGGTGTCGCTGATGTGCAGCAGCGCGCTTCTCGCGGAGGTATCCAGCGTGCCGACCGTCGCGTTGTCAGAGACCACATAGACGGTCTGCTCCGCGCCGCCCTTGTAGTTGTTCTGCTCGGGGCGGGCAATCACGGTGTACTTGCCGAGCTTGTTCATCGCCGGAACCTGCTCGACTGCGTCGCCGTTGTGATAGTAATAGGTGATTTCGTACTGTGCCGGGGTCAGTCTCGTGCCGGCCTGATCGATCAGATAGACATTCTGGTCGTTCTTCTCGATCGTGATGCTCTTGCCGGTGTAGAGATAGGACGAATTGATGATCGCGCCCTTGACCTGGCTGCGCTGAATGTTTAGCTTCTCAGTGTGGTTGTAACCTGTCAGCGTATAGTTCGCGGCGTCGTCGCCCTTGAGGGTGACGTCCTTGACGCCGAGCATTGCACTGCCGGCAGTCGCCTGGCTGGTATAACCGGTACCGGCCGCGTAGACGCTGTCGCCGTCAATGATGCCGTTGCTGCCATTGGGCAGGCCTGTCGCCGAATCGACGGTCGCGTCGTTCAGAATGATCTCCTGAATGTCGGCGTCGGTGGTGCCGTCATAGACCTTGGCCTGTGCGACGAGATCCACAACCTCGACCGCGCGCGGCTGGATCGTAAAGGTTGCCGGGATCGACTTCTCGGTCCAGTAAGCGGACTCCTGCAGACGGACGGTCGCGTAGTAGGTGCCGGCCTGCGTCGGCTCAACCTGCTGCGTGCGCGCCTCGTCGGTGTAGTAGTAGACCACAACGGACTTCTGCGCGAACGTGCTCTCGATGTCCATGTTCTGAACTGCCACATTCAGGCCTTGCGTCTTGCCGTTGTAAACAGCTTTGCCGCCGGTCAGCTCGAACTGGTAGTCGTTGTCGCGGACAATCAGCGTGCGGGTGATTTCCTTGTCGTCATAACCATTGGTGAATGTGGCCTTGACCTTGAGCGTGTAGTAACCCGGGGTCACGCCGTTGCGCCAGTCGAAGCTCACATGACCGTTGACGTCGGCTTTTTCAGCGGTAAAGACCGGGGTGATGGGAGTAGTCGCGGCCGCAACCTCCTCCGGCTTGCCCGGGTAGACATTGACGGTCAGCTTGCTGATCGGCGTTGTGCCGGTCGCACCGGAGGTGAAGGTGTGGATGAAGACGGTCTCACCCTCAACGATGCCCTCATACCCCTTGCCGGTGTTGCTGGTGTTGACGTTGACCGTCAGCGTTGCGGGCGCATTCGCCGCGACAAGGATGTTGGAGTAGTAGACCTTGCGGCCGGGAATCTCCTGCTGGAACTCGGTGTAGGAGCCTTTGGCGATCGGCGTATCGTTCACGGTAATGACCGCACGGTAGGCCGCGCCATGCTCCGCCTTGATCTGGCAGGTCGTGCCGGTGGCACTGGCGATGTTCGTCCACGGCGTGGTATCCGCCGCCTTGTCGGGATAAGCCGCCGCGTTGGTCAGCTTTTGCCACTGCACCGTGTAGTCCGTGCCATAGGCCAGCTTCGACTTGTCATCATTGTGGTCGAGCGTATAGACCTCGCTGAGCTTCAGGTTGACGTTGACCTCGTTGGCGAGCACCTTATCATCCTCGGCGAAGATGTAGATACCGCTGTCGTGGGTCTTGTCGGCGACGGTCACAGTCTTGTTCTCGACCGTATTCTTCACATACACCACGGAGGAGTAGACCGTGACGGTCTTATTTGTGGTGTCGCAGCCAACGGTCGGCGCAATCTGATAGGTTGTATCCGGGAGCTTGGTCACTTTCGCGCTCTCGTTGAAGGTATCGTTGCCTTCGTAGACCGCGGTAATCACCACATCGCGCTTGACGTTGGTCGTTGCAGTGACCGGCAGCTCCTTTGTCGTGATCGACGCAAGCATCTTGCCGCTCTGGTTGCTGTCCTTCGTCAGCGTTGCGGAGCCGAGCTTGACCCACACGCCGTTGTCCTCATAGTAGAAGCTCACCGCGTCGCCCGCAGCCGGCTGCATCGTCGGGTTCGCGCCCGCCGCGGCAACCTCCGCCGTCAGCGTGATCTCGTTGCGCTGGTAGACCCAATCCGCGCTGGCCGAAACGGTCACCTTGACGTTCTGCTTCGTGCCGATGATCGCGTAGTTGGAGAGCGCGCCAGCGGTCATATGGTTCTTCGCAACCAGCTTGATGCGGTACTTGTCGCCGACCTTGTTGTCGTCGACGTTGATTTTCTTTGCGTTCTCTGCAACATCGAGCTTCTGCTCGTTGGAGCCGGTCGTCTTGAGCCATTCGACGGTGTAGTTGTCCGCGTCGACGGTACGGCCGTCCTTCGCCACCACGGAGCTGGCATAGAACTCCGTCAGATTGCCGGCGCCGGTCGCCACGAGGGAGAACGTATGCTGCACACCGGCGAGGAGCTCGGTCAAATCGCCGCGCGCCGTGGAATTGACTTCCGTCGTCGTTCCTGCGGTCTTGCCGGTCAGCGCAGACCAGAGAATCGGCCGGTCAATTTCGGTCGACTTGATGTAGACCGTCTGGGGTGCAGTCTTGCTGCTGCTCGTGGCGTATGTGTCATTCGCCAGATAGACCGCGTAATAGGTGTCCTTCGCGTTGATCGCTTCATCGAAGAACTTGCTGGTCGTGGCTTCATAGCTTGCGGTTCCGTTCTGGCCGATTGCGATCGGCGCCGCGTTCATCGGCGTGGTCTCGGTGTTCCGATAGAAGTTGACATAACCCTTTGTGACTGCCGCATCCGCCGCGTCTGCAACGGTCGCGGTCAGCGTGACCGTCTCGCCCTCAAACTGTGCGCGGTGAGAACCGACAGCCGTAAACGGCTGCTTGATCTCCTGACGGCCGATGTACACATCGCCCGCTTCGGTCTCCGCATTCGTCACGGCCAGCGTCGTGGTCGTGTCCTGAAGCACGGTTGCCTTTGTCGGCTTCGTATACAGGCAGACGTCGTACTGATCCTTCAGCAGACCGGATTCGTTATACTTCGCGGCCTTCAGATACAGGCTGTCGTGATCCTTGCCAAGCGGCACGATCTGCGCGCGGAACTGATAGCCGGAGTATTCGCCGGTCACCAGATACGTCGCCTTCTCGCTGGACTCGGAGACGGTTTTCCAGTCGTTCCGGTCAACCTCAAAATACTGCCAGACAATCTTATAGTCCTTGCCGAGCACCGGCTCTTTGGTGTTCAGCGTTTCCAGGCCGATGACCTTGCCGGTCTTGACCTCGAGCGTGTAGGTGTTGCCCGCGACCATGGCCTCGGTAATGGGCGTCCCGGGTGCGCTGTTGCCCTGATAGACATTCAGCTCGCTTGAATGTTCTTCAATCTTCCAGCAGATTGCCTTCGAGAAGATGCCGACGTTCATTTCGTTGGACTCTGTGCTGTTGGCGTACCCCTCGTCGGCTTCCGACTTGAATATAGCGTAGTAATACTCGTCCTTCGCGTTGGTCTTGTATTCGCCGACCAGTACGCTGAGCTCCGCGGTCATGCCGTTGATCGTGGTCGAGCCGATCATCTTGCCGGTCTCGCCCGCAGCGGCAGCCTTGTAGAACTCGATTGTGCCCTTGGCGGCAACGTTCAGCGCCGCCTGCAGGGTGATCGATTCGCCCTCATACTGGATGACGCGCGTTGCGCTAGATGTGTAAGCCACATCCGTAATCGCCAGCGTTACTGTGGTTTCGGTAGCTTCCCACACAGCGTACAGCGTCGTGTTTTCTGTGAATTTCGCATCCGCGCCAGCGGCAGACATGATCGTAGTAGCATCATAACCTGTATCCGCATCCGTGGCTTCGCTGTTGGTGCTCCAGCCGAGGAACGTATAGCCGGTGCGAACCGGTTTCTGCTTGATAATCTTGTCGTTGTCCCTCGCGCTTTCCAGATAGTACTTCACGGTCTGCGTGTTGGGCATTCCGGAGACATCGTCGCGGGCGTTCGCGTTGTAGGTGATGGTCACGGTCTTGCGCGTAACGCCGGTCACGTGAATGTTGCTGTCCTCCTTCGCCTTGAACTGGTAGAAATAGTCGCTGCCTTCGATCTTCATCGGGGCAAGCATCACGCCGTTAACGCCAACCTGCATCGCCGTTGCGTCGAACCCCTCGCGAATCGTGATCTTGAAGGTCACCTCGGAGCCGTAGGCCACCTGATCGCCGTTTGTGAGCGTGCTCGTTCCCGTTTCGCCCGGCTTCGTGCCTTTCACTGCAATGGTATAGCCGTCGGTTGCCGCCGGCACCGTCCATGTGATGGCCGGAGTAATCGGCGTCAGCTTGGCGTAGATGGTGGTATCGCCGGTGATAGGAGTGGCGAAATCCCACTTGTCGGCATCAGTCCAACCCGTGTTCTTATACCAGCCGCCGAACGTGAAGCCCTTGACCACGGGGTCAACGGGCTGGGTGGCCTTGTGGTTGTAACCGACCCGCTGTGTCAGATAGACATCACTGCCGGTCATGAACGTCACGGTGTAGGTCGCGTTGGTAGTGACCTCAGCGTTGATCGCGGTGTTTGCTCTGACGTTCTCCAGCCTGTAGCGGTAAACCTTCGCGCCATCGCCCGTGGGGGCATCACTGGTAGAAACGAGCTCTGGGTTCGTTGCATTTATAGAGCCGGCATTTACATAGACCGTCGGTTGATTCTGCGCGTAGGCGGGGTCGACAAAAAGATTAAACTCAAAGTTTTCGCCATGCGCCACGGTCATGCTGCCGATGCTATGGAGCGAATAACCCTCGCCGCTGCTGAACGTGATCGTGTAGGTTTTCTGCTGCCACACGGCGTAGAGGGTGATGTTTTGATCCACGGAATACATATCACCGGGCTGATAGCTGGCGGCGGTGGCGCTTGCCGTCGTACCCCAGCCGAGGAAGGTGTAGCCCTCGCGGGTGGGAACTTCCATGCTCAGCGGCACCGCAAGACCGTGGGTCTTGGACTGATTGGCGATGGCAGCGGGAGTTGTGGGGTCGCCGTCGCCGTTCAGGTTATACGTGATGGTATAGGTCGTGGGCGTCAGCTTGGCATAGACCACAGTATCTGTCGTAATGTTCGTCAGCGTGGCTGGCTTTACACCGTCCTGACCGGTATACCAGCCGTCGAAGCGATACCCTTCGACTTTCGGTGCGTCCACCGTACTGTCACCG
>CAKUJA010000033.1 GCA_934661135.1 uncultured Oscillospiraceae bacterium | reverse complement strand
AAGGGCACTTAAGGAGAACAGAATGGGATTTGTGCATCTACACGTGCATACGGAGTACAGCCTGCTGGACGGCGCGTGCCGTATCCGGGAGATTATGGCGCGCGTCAAGGAGCTGGGACAGGACGCGATTGCGATTACAGACCACGGTAATATGTACGGCGTGATTGATTTTTACAAGGCTGCGAAGGCTGCGGGAATCAAGCCGGTCATTGGCTGCGAGGTTTACGTCGCGCCGCGGACGCGGTTTGACAAGGTGCACGCGATCGACCGCGAGGCGTATCATCTGGTTCTGCTGTGCGAAAATGAGACGGGATACCGCAACCTCAGCTATATGGTCTCGCGCGGGTATCTCGACGGATTTTACAACCGGCCGCGTGTGGATATGGAGCTGCTGCGGGAGCACCATGAGGGGATGATTGCGCTCTCGGCGTGCCTTGCCGGTCGCGTGCCGCAGGCGCTTTTACACGACCAGTATGCGGAGGCGAAGCAGGCGGCGCTGGAGTATGCGGAGATCTTCGGGCCGGAGCATTTTTATCTGGAATTGCAGGATCACAAGCTGGACGAGCAGACGCGCGTCAACCAGGGGATTCTGCGTCTGGCGCGGGAGACCGGACTGCCGCTCGTCGTGACGAACGACGCGCACTATCTGCGCCGCGAGGATGCGCGGACGCAGGATATTTTGATGTGCATTCAGATGGGGAAAACCGTTGACGACCCGAACCGGCTGAAATTTGAGACGGACGAATTCTATCTCAAGTCGGAAGCGGAGATGCGCGAGAGCTTCCCGGAGTTGGACGAGGCGTTTGAAAATACGGTCAAAATCGCGGATCGCTGCAATGTGGAGTTTACGTTCGGCAAGTACCACCTGCCGGAATTTAAGCTGCCGGAGGGATATGACTCGCTGGCGTATCTGAAGGAGCTGTGCGCGAAGGGGTTTGAAGAACGCTACGGCGCGGAGCACCCGGAATACAGAGCGCAGCTCGACTATGAGATCGACATGATCGAGAAGATGGGCTTTACCGACTACTTCCTGATTGTGGCCGATTTTGTGAATTTCGCGAAGCAGGCGGGCATCCCCGTCGGCCCCGGGCGCGGCAGTGCGGCCGGATCGATGGTGACGTATACGCTCTATATCACCGAGATCGACCCGATGAAGTACGGACTGTTCTTTGAACGGTTTTTGAACCCGGAGCGCGTGACGATGCCCGATATTGATATGGATTTCGGCGATACGCGGCGCGGCGAGGTTGTGGACTATGTACGGCGGAAATACGGCGACGACCACGTGGCGCAGATTGTCACGTTTGGCACAATGGCCGCGCGCGGCGCAATCCGCGACGTGGGGCGGGCGCTGAACTTCACGTATGCCGAGACGGATATTGTGGCGAAGCTGGTGCCGACCACGCTGCGCATTACGCTCGACGAGGCGCTGAAGGTCTCACCGCAGCTCAAGGAAATGTATGACGGCGATGAGCGCGTCAAGACGCTGATCGATACGGCGCGCGCGCTTGAGGGAATGCCGAGAAATACGTCGACGCACGCGGCGGGCGTGGTCATTACGCGGCTGCCGGTCTATGACTATGTGCCTCTGGCGACAAACGACGACACGATTGTCACCGAGTATACGATGACGACGCTTGAGGAGCTGGGACTGCTCAAGATGGACTTCCTCGGCCTTCGCAACATCACGGTCATCGACGACGCGATGCGGGAGATTCGGAAAACAGACCCGGCGTTTTCGATGGAGCGCGTACAGGACAATGATCCGAAGGTTATGGAGATGCTGACGCAGGGAAAGACGTCAGGGGTATTCCAGATGGAATCGGCGGGTATGACGGGCGTGTGCGTGGGACTGAAGCCGCAGTCGATTGAAGATCTCTCGATCATCGTTGCGGCATATCGACCCGGCCCGATGGACTCGATTCCGCGGCTCATCGCCTGCAAAAATGACCCGAAGCTCGTCAAGTACAAGCACCCGATGCTGGAGCCGATTTTGTCCGTTACCTATGGCTGCATCCTCTATCAGGAGCAGGTCATTGAAATTTTCCGCAAGCTTGGCGGTTATTCGCTTGGTCAGGCGGACATGGTACGCCGGGCGATGAGCAAGAAAAAGGTGAAGGACATCGAGAAGGAGCGCGGCGCGTTCCTCCACGGCGACCCGGCGCGCGGGATTGCCGGGTGCGAAGCCAATGGTATCCCGGCGAAGGTGGCCGAGGCTATCTACAACGAGATGTACGACTTCGCCAACTACGCGTTTAATAAAGCACACTCGGTCTGCTACGCGGTGATTGCGTATCAGACGGCGTGGTTCAAATATTACTATCCGAAGGAATATATGGCGGCGCTGATGACGTCGGTGCTCGACAGCTCGGTGAAGATCTCGGAGTATATCGCCGAGTGCAGGAACATGGGCATTGCACTGCTGCCGCCGGACATCAACGAGTCGAACGACCACTTTACGGTGGTATCGGGCGGAATCCGCTTTGGACTGGCCGCGATTAAGAACATCGGCCGCGGATTTATTCAGAAGGTCATGCAGGAGCGTGCAGACGGCGGCGTTTTTGCAAATTTGGAGGATTTCTGCCTTCGGATGTATGGGACGGATCTCAACAAGCGGGCGCTGGAAAATCTGATTAAGTGCGGCGCGTGCGACTGCTTTGGTCTGAAGCGTTCGCAGCTTTTGGCCATCTACGACGCGGTGCTGGAATCGGTCGCGGCAAGCAGAAGAAAAAATGTGGACGGGCAGATGGGGCTGTTTGACATGGGCGGCGAGGATGCGCCGGTCTCGGACGTCCATGTGCCGGAGCTGCCGGAGCTGACGGCGCAGGAGCGCATGGCCATGGAGCGCGAGACGACTGGACTCTATCTCTCGGGACATCCGATGGATGATTACCGGGAGCAGCTCAAGGCGGCAAATGTCGTATCGATCGGGCGGATTATGCAGAGCTTCGCGGACAAGGACGGCGTGTATCAGGACGAACAGGTCGTTTCGATTGCGGGAATTGTGCAGGCGGCGAAGATGAAAACGACGCGCAACCAGACCATGATGGCCTATGTGACGCTGGAGGATAACACTGCGAGCATGGAGCTGCTCGTCTTTTCCAACACGCTGAACCAATATGGAAGCCTGATTCATGAGGGCGCGGCGATTATTGTCAGCGGCCGTATTTCCATCCGCGAGGACAAGGACCCGCAGATGGTTGCAAACCGCGTGTGGACGATTGACGACGGCGCGGCGGCGCAGAGCGGACAGACTGGGCGGCAGCAGGAATACCGGACGCTCTATCTGCGCGTGGCGCGAACCGGGCAGAAGGGCGAGCAGAAGATTTTGCCGATTCTCAAGATGTTCCCCGGAAGGCTGAAAACGGTGATTTACTACGCGGACACCGGCGTGCGGCTGGCGGGGACGTGTGAGCCGCAGGAGATCATGCTGCAGGAGCTACGCGGACTGCTGGGCGAGGAAAATGTTGTTCTGAAGTAGGCGGCCGGAAAATCGGTGCGGGAGAGAAAACTTTTACAAATCGGCTACACTTTTATGACAAGGCATGGTACAATAACTTAGTTCAGGAAGCTCTGCCGATTGTGCGGAACTTCCTGCGATGCAGAAACGGAAGCGGAGGGATGCTGTGTGCGAAAAAAAGATTGGCTGGTCGGCGTCCTGACGCTGCTGCTCGCGCTGGTGCTGAGCGGGTGCTTTGTGAAAACGGTGGATGAGCTCTATACGCTGCCGAAGCATTCGGATGAGTACAATAATTTGCAGCAGGCAATCGATCAGCTCATGGCGCAGGGCGCGGCCTATTCCGCGCCGGTATCGGGTGCAAATCAGCAGTCGGTGCAGCTTGCGGATCTCGATGGCGACGGCGAGGATGAGGCAATTGTATTTTTGAAAACCGGCGGCGAAAAGCCGCTTGGCGCCTATATATTCGATCTGGTTGACGGAAACTATGAAAATATTGCCGTGATTGAGGGCAGCGGCTCGGCATTTGCGAGTGCGGACTATGTGCAGCTCGACAATGAGGGCGGTTTGGAGATCATCATCGGACGCAAGCTGTCGGATCAGGTGTTGCAGTCGATGAGCGTCTATTCCTTGACGGACAGCCGCGTGGTGGAGCTGATGAGCGCAAACTATACGGAATATACCGTGGCGGATCTCGACGGAGACGGAATGCGGGATATTTTTCTGATTCGCTTTGACGCGGAGCAGCCGCAGGCGGCCGCAGAGCTCTACCGCTTCCGCGACGGACAGATGGCACGGGAGCCGGAGGCACAGCTTTCGCTCGGGGTGCAGTCGGTAAAACGGATTGTGACCGGAAACCTGACGCGAAACGTCCCGGCGGTCTTTGTAGCGGGCATCTATCAGGGCGACAGCGTGCTCACGGATGTGTTTGCGTTCCGTGGGCGGAGCTTCTGCAATGTGACACAGGCAGACGGAGAGCTGAGCGTGCAGACGGTGCGGAATTACTTTGTCTATGCGACGGACATTGACAGCGACGGCCTGATTGAGCTGCCGGAGCTGGAAGCGCTGCCGCGCACGGACGAAGCGGAGGAAGGGTACAGCCTGATCCGCTGGTATAATCTCGATCTGAACGGCAATGAGAGCATCAAGCAGATTACATATCACAATTTCTCGGCCGGATGGTATGTACGGATTCCGGAGGAATGGGCCGGGCATCTGGCGATCACACGCGGCGAGGAGGTCTCCGGCGTGCGTGGCTTGCAGTTCTCCGGATACCGGAGCCTGATGCAGCAGGCGGAGCCGATTTTTACGATCTACGCCTTCTCCGGCGAGGATCGCAACCAGCTTGCCGCGGCAGACGGACGGTTTATTCTCTCGGAAAAGGGAGATGTGACGTACGCCGCGCAGATTGGGACAAGCGCCTATGCCGCAGATTTGGACGAGGAAACGCTTAAGCGTATGTTTAACTATATTCACGTGGACTGGAATTCTGGCGAAACGTAAGGGGAGCGGGCAGTATGAAGAAAGTATTGATTCTCGAGGACGAAGTCAGCATCCGCAGCTTTATTGTCATCAATCTCAAGCGCGCGGGATATGACGTCGTGGAAGCGGGCACCGGTGAGGAAGCGCTGGAGCTGCTGAAGGACAACACGGATGTCGGCGTTGCAATTTTGGATATTATGTTACCCGGTATTGATGGATTTGAGGTCTGCCGGGGTATCCGTGCGACGGATAAAAAAATTGGAATTATTATGTTAACTGCGAGAAGTCAGGAGATGGACAAGATCACCGGTCTGATGACCGGTGCGGACGACTATATGACAAAACCATTCAGCCCGGCGGAGCTGACCGCGCGGATTGACGCGCTCTACCGGCGCGTAGGGCCGGAGACCGGCGGCGAGAGCGCGGAAATTACACAGGGACCGTTTGTGCTCAACACGCGCAACCGGACACTCGAAAAAGAGGGAAAACGCATCAAGCTGACACAGGTGGAATATGCGATTGTGAAGCTGTTTATGCAAAATCCGGGGCGGGCGCTGTCGCGCGAGGACATTCTGGCGTCTGTCTGGGGGCGGGACTATGACGGCGAGCTGAAGATTGTCGACGTCAACATTCGCCGGCTGCGGATTAAAATTGAGGACGACACGGCAAATCCCACGTATATCACGACGGTCTGGGGATTTGGCTATAAGTGGGGCGTTTGACGGAAAAACGCGGAACGAGGTGACACGGATTGCCGAAGAAAAAGAAGCTGGCCGGGTTGGAAAAACGGTGGCTGGTCAATAACGTCAGCATTATGATCGCGCTGGCAGTGATCTGTGTTGCAGCGGTCACTTTTTCAATGGCTGCGTACTACTATTCCAATCTGAAATCCGGACTGGAGGCTAAGGCGCGGACAACGACGGATTTTTTTGCGAACTATATCAACCAGAGCTACAACGAATATTACCAGTCGTGCATCAAATTTGCACAGACGTTTGAGGACAAGGATCATCTGGAGCTGCAATTCATTTCGGGCAGCGGGAAACTGGTGGCATCCTCCTATGGTCAGTGGGCGGGAAGCGCACCGACAACGTCGGACGTGACCGCGGCGATGGAGACACAGCGGCTTGCGTCGTACAAGGGGATCAACCCGTCGACAGGGGAGCGGATTTTGGCGGTGTCCAGCCCGATGATCTATACGAACGGCGAGGTCATCGGTGTGCTGCGTTATGTGACGAGCCTGCGTACGGCAGACAAGCAGGTGCTTATGATCGGCCTGATTGCGGTAGTCGCGGGACTGATTTTTGTGGCGTTTATGCTGTTTACAAGCAGCTTTTTTATCCGCTCGATCATCGAGCCGGTCAGCCAGATTACGGCGACGGCCAAGCGTATTGCCGCAGGCTCCTACGGCGTGCAGATTCCGAAGCTCTATGACGACGAGATCGGCGAGCTGGCGCAGACCATCAACGATATGTCGGTGAAGATCGGGCAGGCGGAGAAAACGCAGTCAGAGTTTATCTCCTCGGTGTCGCATGAGCTGCGCACGCCGCTGACGGCGATCTCCGGCTGGGGCGAGACGCTGCTGGCGTCCGGCGATTTGGAGCCGGAGACACGGCGCGGAATGCTGATTATCCTGCGTGAGGCGCGGCGGCTGACCGGCATGGTGGAGGAGCTGCTGGAATTTACGCGAATGCAGGATGGGCGGTTCACGCTGAACATTGAACAGGCGGATCTGCTGGCGGAGTTTGAGGATACGGTCTTTATGTACGGCAGCCGATTGAAGCAGGAGGGCATTACGCTGAACTACGACGGCTGCGAGGAGGTTATTCCGGAGATTCCGTGCGACATTGCGCGAATGCGACAGGTATTTTTGAACATTCTGGACAATGCGGCCAAGCACGGCGGCGACGGCAAGCGCATTGATGCGTCGATTTCGCAGGAGGACAGGCAGGTCGTTGTTCGGATTCGGGACTACGGACCCGGTATTCCGGAGGAGGAGCTGCCGCACGTCAAGATGAAATTCTATAAAGGCAGCTCCAAGGCGCGCGGCAGCGGCATCGGTCTTGCGGTCTGCGAAGAAATTGTAACAATGCACGGCGGCACGCTGACGCTGGAAAATGCGGAAGGCGGCGGCACGCTGGTGACGATTGCGCTCCCGGTTGGGGAAGAAGCGAGGTAACCATGGCAGAGGAAAAAGAGGTTCTGCGCGAGGCGCAGGCCAAGGAAAAGTTTAAGACAATGATCGGCGGGCAAGCGCTGATCGAGGGCATTATGATGCAGGGGCCGGAGAAGCGCGCGATTGTGGTGCGCAGTCCGGAGGGCATTGTGGAAAAGGTCGAGCCGCTGAAGAAAAAGAGCGGCTGGATGACATGGCCGCTGATTCGCGGCGTGGTCAATTTCGGCTCGTCGATGTATGGCGGCGTGAAGGCGCTGATGTACTCGGCGGACTTCTTCCCGGAGAAGGAAAACACGGAGCCGAGCGAGTTTGAAAAGTGGTTTGAAGGAAAATTCGGTTCGGAAAAGCTGGAAAAGGCCGTCGTGACACTCTCTGTGGTGCTCGGCGTAGGATTTTCAATCGTGCTGTTTTTCCTGCTGCCGACACTGATCGGCGGACTGTTTGACCGGTGGATTGGAAACGCGGTTGTACGCAGCCTGATTGAGGGTGTGGTGCGCATCATTATTTTCCTTGGATACATGATCGGCGTGTCGCAGATGAAGGATATGAAGCGCGTATTTTCCTATCACGGAGCGGAGCATAAGACAATTCGCTGCTATGAGGCGAAGCTGCCGCTGACCGTGGAGAACGCACGGCAGATGACGCGGCTGCATCCGCGGTGCGGCACGAGCTTTTTGTTTGTGGTTGTGATTCTGTCAATTTTGATTTCGGCGCTGTTCAGCGCAATCTGGCCGGTGAGCAATATGCTGGGACGGCTGGGACTGACGCTGCTGCGGCTGCCGCTGATTGTGGCGATTGCGTATGAACTCAACCGCACAGTTGGCCGGCACGACAATAAGCTGACTCGGTTCCTCTCAAAACCCGGTATGTGGCTCCAGCATTTCACAACGCAGGAGCCGGACGACTCGATGCTGGAGGTCGGCATTCGTGCGCTGGAGCTGGTGCTTCCGGAGCATGAAGGGGAGGATCGATGGTAAAAAAGTATGGCCAGCTCTACCGCGAGACGATCAGTCGTCTGCGCCCGAGCGAGGGCGAACTGGCGGCGCAGGCCGCGCGGGAGCTGCTGGCGATGGCAAGCGGGAAAGAGATTGCCGCAGTGTTGGCCGAGCTGGAGCTCTATGCGTCGGAAAAAATTGAGCAGACGCTCGGCGAATTGACGGAGCGGTATCTTGCGGGATGCCCGCTGGCCTATCTGTCGGGAAGTTGGGATTTCTATGGTCTGCGGTTTACGGTGACGCCGGATGTGCTGATTCCGCGTGACGACACATTGGCCGTGACGGAGCTGGCCTTGGAGCATCTGCGCGGAAAGGACGGAACCTTGCGTGTGCTGGATCTCTGCACCGGCTCCGGCTGTATCGGACTTGCGATTGCTCATGCGCTGCCGCGTGCGCGCGTGACGATCGGGGATGTTTCCACGGCGGCGCTGCGCATCGCAAAGCAGAACATTGCCGGCTTAGGACTTTCCACGCGGGTGAACGCGTTTGAACTGGACGTGCTGAACCCGGCGCCCTCGTTTTTGGGACAGTTTGATGGAATTGTGTCGAATCCGCCGTATGTCACGAGCGCTGAAATGTTGGCGCTGGAACCGTCGGTTCGGAGGTTTGAGCCGCACTTGGCGCTGGATGGCGGCGAGGACGGACTGAAATTTTACCGTGCGATTGCGGCCAACTATGCGCCGCTGCTCAAGCCGGGCGGCGTGCTCTGTCTGGAATTCGGCATGGGCCAGGAGCAGGCTGTGGCGCAGATTTTGGAGGACACCGGATTGCGTGATTTCGAGCTGCGGAAGGATTATCGCGGCGTAGTGCGCGCAATTTGCGGAAACAATAAAACAAACGTTTGATTTTTGATAACAGATGTGCTATACTTAGACGAGATCATAGAACTCGTCAAGGGCATTCGGCAAACGAGTTTCGCTCAAGACGAGATTTGAAAAACGCAGGGGACTTTGGGCAGCTCCGGTTTTTCAAACCGATGGATTGGGTGAAATGATTCGGCGAAGGCTGCAGAAAAGAGAAAGGTGCGTTTGCATATGGCGATGGAGAAGAAAAGACCCGGAGAGACCGGAAGCAGCAGCGACAAAAAACAGGCGCTCGAGACGGCAATCAAGCAGATTGAGAAGAATTTCGGCAAAGGCTCCGTCATGCGCCTTGGAGACCGACCGGAGATGACGGTCGAGGCGATTCCGACCGGCTCGCTCGCGCTGGATGCGGCGCTTGGCATCGGCGGTGTCCCGAAGGGGCGTATTATTGAGATCTACGGGCCGGAATCCTCCGGTAAGACGACGCTGGCGCTGCATATTGTCGCGCAGGCGCAAAAGCGCGGCGGCGAAGTGGCGTTCGTCGACGCGGAGCACGCGCTCGATCCCGACTATGCGGCGCGGATTGGCGTGGATATTGACTCGATGCTCGTCTCGCAGCCGGACACCGGTGAGCAGGCGCTTGAGATTACCGACGCGCTGGTGCGCTCGGGCGCGGTGGATGTTGTGGTTGTGGACTCGGTTGCCGCGCTGACGCCGCGCGCGGAAATCGAGGGCGAGATGGGCGACACGTTCGTCGGCTTGCAGGCGAGGCTGATGTCACAGGCGCTCCGAAAGCTGGCGGGCAACATCTCCAAGACAAACTGCGTGGTTATTTTCATCAACCAGCTTCGTATGAAGATCGGCGTGATGTACGGCAACCCGGAGACAACGACCGGCGGCAATGCGCTGAAGTTCTACGCGTCCGTCCGCATTGACATTCGCCGCACCGAAGCCATCAAGAACGGCACGGAGATTGTGGGCAACCGGACGCGCGCGAAGATCGTGAAGAACAAGGTTGCGCCGCCCTTCAAGGAAGCATATTTTGACATTATGTACGGCGAGGGCATCTCGAAATGGGGCGAGCTGGTCGATCTGGCGGTGCAGCTCGACATTATTCAAAAGAGCGGAAGCTGGTTCTCAATGGGGGATGAGCGCATCGGGCAGGGACGCGACAGCGTGAAGGCCTATTTGCAGGAGCACCCGGAGATTGCGGACAGTGTGGAGCAGCAGGTGCGTGAGAACCTCTGGAAGCTGCAGGGCGCACACGCCCGCCCGCCGATTACGGCTGCGGCAAAGCCGGTGAGCGTCTCGGCGGAAGATTTTGACGACGAGAAATGAGACTGGAACGGCTCGAAGCGACGGCAAAGCCGGATAAGATCAAGGCGCTGTTTGACGATGGCGAGAGTCTGACGGTTTCAACGGCGCTGTGCGTTCAATTTGGGTTATATGTCGGCGCGGAACTGGATGGCGAGACTGCGGCGGTGCTCAAGGCCGCCGTGACAAAGGAGGCCGCGCGGGAGCGCGCGGTGCGGATTCTGACTGCGACGTCGATTTCGGAGCGTGAGCTGGAAACGCGGCTGGTGCAGAAGGGCGTCTTGGAGTCCGACGCGGCGGATGCCGTTGCGTGGCTCAAGGAGCATCACTTTTTGGATGATGCCGCGACAGCGGCACAGCTTGTCGACAGCGCGGTTCGCAAAGGCTATGGACGGGCGAGAATTCAGAGCATTCTCTATGAGAAAAAAATTCCAAAGGAGCTATGGGAGGACGCGCTGGCGCGCGTCCCGCAGATGGACGATACGATCGACCGTTTTCTGGCGGCGAGACTACGCGGAAAAGCGCCGGATGAAAAGCTCGTGAAAAAGACGGTTGACGCATTGCTGCGGCGCGGCTTTGGCTACGGAGAAATTCGGGATGGGCTGCGCCGGTATGAAACGGAGCTGGAGGACATAACGGAGGACATGGAATGACACATACGATTGGCATGATCTCGCTTGGCTGCGCCAAAAATCAGGTCAATGCCGAGCAGATGCTATATTTGCTGCGGCAGGCAGGATATGAGATTTTGCCGGATCCGGACGGCGCGGAGCTGGTTATCATCAACACCTGCGGGTTCATTGATTCCGCCAAGGAGGAAGCAATTGACCATATTCTGGCGATGGGGCAGCTCAAAAGCGAGGGACGAATCGGAAAAATCCTCGTGACTGGCTGCCTTGCGCAGCGGTATCAGGAGGAAATTATCAACGAGATGCCGGAAGTTGACGGCATTTTGGGGACAGGCTCCTACTATGACATTGTGCACGCGGTGGGACAGGTGCTCGGCGGACAGAAATATGAGCGGTTTGATGACATCAACGCGCCGCTGGAGGAGCCGGGACGCATTCTCACCACGCCGGAGCAGTACGCATATCTTAAGATTGCGGAAGGCTGCAACAACTACTGCGCGTTCTGTATCATTCCGAAACTGCGCGGCCGCTACCGCAGCCGAAGGATGGAGGATCTGCTCGAAGAAGCGAGGACGCTGGCGGCGGACGGCGTGAAGGAGCTGATTGTCGTGGCGCAGGATACGAGCCGCTACGGAGAGGATCTCTATGGCGAGCGGAAGCTGCCGGAACTGCTGCGGGCGCTCTGTAAGATTGAGGGATTCCACTGGATTCGTGTGCATTACCTCTATCCGGAGGCCATCAGCGAGGAGCTGATCGAGGTCTTTGCATCGGAGGATAAGATTGTCAAATACTTCGATATTCCGTTCCAGCATATCAATGACGAGATTTTGCACAAGATGAACCGCCATACCGACGGTGCGTATATCCGCCGACTTGTGACGCATTTGCGAGAGCGGATTCCGGATGCGGTGTTCCGCACGAGCCTGATTACCGGACTGCCGGGTGAGGGGGAGGCGGAATTTGAAGAACTTTGTACGTTCTTGAAGGAATACAAGTTGCAGCGCGTCGGCGCGTTTGTATTTTCCCCGGAGGAGGGGACGCGCGCGGCGGAGATGGACTATCCCGAGACCGAGATTGCGCGGCAGCGCGCAGAGATCATCGCGGAGCTGCAATCCCGGATTATGGACGACTACAATGCTGATTGCATCGGACAGACAATGGAAGCGTTCTGCGAGGGATATGACCCCGACGAGGAGAGCTATTACGGCAGAACCTACGCTGACTCTCCGGATGTGGACGGAAAGATCTGGTTTACATCCAGCGAGCACGTGAAGATTGGCGATTTTGTACGCGTCCGCGTTGTGGATGCGTATGACGGAGAACTGGTAGCAATTGCGGAGGAAGATATTGATGACGACAGCGAGTAAGATCACGTTGGTTCGGGTGGTTCTGATCCCGGTATTCATGGTATTGCTGCTTTGCAGCGGCGGAAACGACGCGCTGCGCTGGGCGGCGCTGGCGGTGTTTGTGGTTGCGAGCATCAGTGACTTTGTGGACGGCTATATCGCACGGCATTATAACCAGGTGACGGATTTTGGCAAGTTCCTCGACCCACTGGCCGATAAGCTGCTGGTGACGGCCTGCATGATGATCTTCGTGGGACAGGGAAGAATGCTGAGCTGGATTGTGTTCATCGTGATTGCGCGCGAGTTTGCCGTGACCGGTCTGCGCCTTGTGGCTGTCGGCAACGGACGCGTGATTGCGGCAGGATGGAGCGGCAAGATCAAGACCTCCTGCACGATGGTCGGCCTGATTTTGATGATGGCCGTGACCGGCTCTGCCACGCTGGATATGGTGGTCAGTATCGTGATTCTGGTGACGACGGTCTATTCCGGCGTGGAGTATTTCAGTAAGAACTGGGACGTTCTGAATCTCAAGGCTTGACATCAATTTGGCATCATGCTATGATGTCGTCAGAAAATTTGAATATCGCGTGGATCGAAAAGAGTAACGCCGGCAAGGTTTGATAGAGAATTTCCGTCATCGGCTGGAAGCGGAAAGCAGACGTTGGGTGTGAAAGTGCGTTCGGGAGCGAGGGGAGACCCCGTTGGCCGCGTCAAGGCTGTGAGTGAGAAATCAGAGTGGAACCGCGGTTATCAGGCCGCCTCTTGAAAGAATGTTTTCAAGGGGCGGCTTTTTGTTGAAGTGCGGCTTTCATGCCGCACGGTGCGGACAGATTCGAGCTTGCCGCAGTTCGCTTGATTCACAAGTCTGGAGGAAAGCTTTTGCATATTTTGGAAGACATTCGGGCATACAAACGAAATGACCCTGCCGCGCGCAGCGCGGTAGAGGTTCTGCTGCTCTACAATGGTCTCCATGCGACAATCGATTATCGGATTGCGCACTGGTTTTACCGGCGGCGCTGGTTTTTCCTGGCGAGAGCCATTTCGCAGTGGTCGAAGATGTGGACCGGGATTGAGATTCATCCGGGTGCGACGATCGGACGGCGGCTCGTCATCGACCATGGAACCGGCATTGTCATCGGTGAAACGGCGGAGATCGGCGACGACTGCCTGCTCTACCAGGGCGTGACGCTGGGCGGTACGGGCAAGGATGTTGGCAAGCGTCACCCGACGCTTGGGGACAACGTCATGGTTGGCTCCGGCGCGAAGGTGCTCGGGCCGTTTAAGGTTGGAAATAATGTGCGGATTGCGGCAAATTCCGTCGTGCTGCGCGAGGTGCCGGAAAACGCAACCGTGGTTGGCGTGCCGGGACGGATTGTGCGGCTGAGCGGCGAAAAACTGGATCATATCCACACGCCGGACCCCGTAATGCTGGAGATTGAAGCGCTGAAGGAACGGCTGGCGCGGCTGGAAGCGGCGCAGACAGCGGAACATTGAATTTATCAGAAGGAGAACCATTATGTATCTATATAATTCTGCAACCCATAAAAAAGAGGAATTTCAGACGCACACACCGAACCATGTGGAGATGTATACCTGCGGGCCGACGGTCTATCATTTTGCGCATATCGGCAATCTGCGCTCCTACATCATGGAGGATGTATTGGAAAAGTATCTGCGTTATGCAGGGTACAGTGTCAACCGCGTGATGAATATCACCGACGTCGGCCATCTGACCTCGGACGCGGATGAGGGCGAGGACAAGATGCTCAAGGGCGCAAAGCGTGAGCACAAATCGGTCATGGAGATTGCAAAGTTTTACACGGACGCATTCTTTTCCGACTGCCGGAAGCTCAACATCAAGCGGCCGGATGTGGTGCAGCCGGCGACCGGTCTGATTGACGACTATATCAAGATTATCACAAAGCTGCTGGATACCGGATATGCGTATCTTGCCGGCGGAAACGTCTATTTCGACACCAGCAAGCTCGAACGCTATTATGTGTTCAATGACCACAACGAGGAAGACCTGGCAGTTGGCGTGCGCGAGGGCGTCGAGGAGGACACGAACAAGCGCAACAAGAATGATTTTGTGCTCTGGTTCACAAAGTCGAAGTTTGAAGATCAAGCGCTGAAGTGGGATTCTCCCTGGGGTGTCGGCTATCCGGGGTGGCACATCGAGTGCTCCGGTATTTCGATGAAATACAACGGCGAATATCTCGATCTGCACTGCGGCGGCATTGACAACGCGTTCCCGCACCACACGAACGAGATTGCGCAGAGTGAAAGCTATCTTGGCCATCCGTGGTGCCCGCATTGGTGCCATGTGGCGCATTTGAATACCAGCACCGGCAAAATGTCGAAGTCGAAGGGGGAATTCCTGACAGTCTCGCTGCTCGAGGAAAAGGGATATGATCCGCTGGCGTACCGGTTCTTCTGCCTGCAAAGCCACTACCGAAAGGGACTCGTGTTTACGTGGGAGAATCTGGACAATGCGGCAGGCACCTATAAGAAGCTGATTGCAAAGATTGCGGCGCTAAATCCCGCGGAGGAGCCGCTGGACGAGACGGCGGTCGCGGCGCTGCGCGAGAAATTCAACAAGGCGCTTGGCAACGACCTGAATACGTCGCTGGCCATTACGACGCTCTACGATGTTTTGAAGTATCAGACGAACGACGCGACGAAGCGCTATCTGCTGAACGATTTCGATCAGGTGCTCAGTCTGGATCTGGTGAAAAAGGCAGATGAGGAGCGCAGGAAGCAGGCATCGGCTAAGGCAACGGGCGGCGATTATTCGATCATTGCGGAGGACGGAACGCAGGACGCGGAGATCGAAACGCAGATCCGTGCGCGTTATGAGGCGAAGAAGGCAAAGAACTTCGCCGAGGCCGACCGAATCCGCGACGAGCTGAAGGCTGCGGGCATTGAAGTGACCGATGTTCCGGGCGGCGCGAAGTGGAAACGGATCTAAGACCGGCGGGGAACGCATTGCGTTCCCCGCTTGAGACTGTCAAAAAACGATGAAATGCAGTTTCGCGATAGAGCCGCAGGGGAAGAGTGAAGGGGGCAAAGCGCCCCCTTCGCGTTCAATCAAGCAGTTTTTCAAACTTTATAAGTTTGAAAAACTGGACGGGCAGCGGGGCGAAAAGACTTTTTCGACACGCTGCGGCGGGGAACGCATTGCGTTCCCCGCTTTTTGTTGAAAGCAGGCTGCGTTTGTGGTAGAATAAGCAGACGAACTATGAAGGAGCTTTTGCGATGAAGCTGATGATTTTAGATGGTAACAGTATTATCAACCGCGCGTTTTATGGTGTTCGTCTGCTGACTACACGCGATGGTCTTTATACGAACGCTATTTTTGGTTTTTTGAATATTTTGGAGAAGCTCCGCAATGAGGAACAGCCGGACGCGCTGGCGGTTGCGTTTGACCTGAAGGCGCCGACGTTCCGCCATTTACAGTATGACGGCTATAAGGCGACGCGGCACGCGATGCCGGAGGAGCTGGCACAGCAGATGCCGCTGATGAAGGAAGTTCTGCGCGCCATGCGCATTCCGATTTTTGAATGTGAGGGATGGGAAGCAGATGACATCCTCGGCACGGCGGGGAAACTCTGCGCTGCAAAGGATTGGGACTGCGTGATCGTCACCGGCGACCGCGACAGCTTACAGCTTGTGGCACCGCACGTCTCGGTGAAGCTCGTGATTACAAAGGGCGGACAGACCGGCTCTACGCTCTACACGCCGGACGTTTTTGAAGCGGAGTATGGCTTTGCGCCGATCCATATGATCGATCTGAAAAGTCTGATGGGCGACAGTTCGGACAATATTCCGGGCGTTGCGGGGATTGGGCCAAAGACGGCGACGCAGCTTTTGGTGCAGTATGGAACGCTGGACGGCGTCTATGCACATCTGGAGGAGTTGAAGGATTCCGTTCGCAAAAAGCTGGAGGCTGGGCGCGAAAATGCCTACCGCTCCTATGATCTGGCCACGATTCGCTGTGAAGCGCCGGTCGCGTTTGAGCCGGAAGCCTGCCGGGTGCAGGACGTGGACAATGACGCGCTGTGGGAGCTGTTCCAGAAACTCGAGTTTACGCGGCTTGCATCGCGTTACCAGCTCCATCCGCCGAAGCCCGCAGAGCCGGAGGTTTGCGAGGGTACGTGTGAGCCGGTGATTGTCGAGACGGCGGAACACGCAGAAGCATTCCTGAAGCAGTTTGCGGAAAAACCGTATGTCGCGGTTTTGTTCGCACCGGGATTTGACGCAGTTTCTGTGTTATTAGATGACGGCAGCGCAGCCTGTTATTTCTCGCGGGAGCGACTTGGTGAAGCGTATGAGACAGTTCTACGCGGCCTTTGCAGCGGAAGCATCCGGAAGGTGACGCATGATCTCAAAGAGGTAATGCGGCATCTGTTGGAGTGCGGTCTGCCGATTGAGGGGTTCTGCTTCGACACAGCGCTGGCGGGATATTTGCTTGACGCGACGCAGGGAAGCTATGAGATTGACCGGCTGTTTATGCAATACTGTGCCAGCAAGGTTGGCCTTGCAGACGAAAAAGAACTGGGAGAAGCTGCGGCAATCAGCAATCTGTCCGCACGGACGGCGGCGATTGCGGCGCTCTATGAGGTACTGCCGAAGAAGCTGGAATCGGAAGGGATGCAGGAGCTCTACTATGAAATGGAGCTGCCGCTTTGTGCGGTGCTGGCGCGGATGGAGACGGCCGGTGTGCTGGCCGACCAGATGGCGCTCGTTGCGTTTGGCAATATGCTGTCAGAGCGAATTGCTGACTGCCAAGCGCTGATTTTTGAATATGCCGGCGGAGAACTGAATATCAACTCCCCGAAGCAGCTCGGGGAGCTGCTGTTTGAAAAGCTGGGACTTCCGGCGGTAAAAAGGACAAAAAGCGGCTATTCGACAAATGCGGATGTTTTGGAAAAATTGAAAAACAAACATCCGATCATTCAGGCAATTCTGGACTACCGGATGCTGGCAAAGCTGAAGTCGACGTATGCGGACGGACTGGTGAAGGAAATTGCAGAGGACGGACGAATCCACACGACGTTCCAGAACACAGTGACGGCGACGGGGCGTCTTTCTTCCACAGAGCCGAACCTGCAAAATATTCCGGTTCGGACGGAGCTTGGCAGCGAGATCCGAAAGATGTTCATTCCGGCGGACGGCTGCGTGTTCATCGACGCGGATTACAGCCAGATTGAGCTGCGCGTGCTCGCGCACATCGCCGACGATGCGCATATGCAGGCGGCGTTCCGCTCTGGGATGGATATTCATACGGCGACAGCGGCGCAGGTGTTCGGCGTGGCGCCGGATGAGGTGACGCCGCTGCAGCGGCGTCACGCAAAGGCAGTCAATTTTGGAATTGTATATGGCATTTCGGAATTTTCCCTCGCGGAGGACATCGGCGTTACGCGCAAAGAAGCGAAGGCCTATATTGACTCCTATTTGGAAAACTACTCCGGCGTGCGCAATTATATGCACGAAATTGTCCAAAAAGCGAAGGAAAACGGCTATGTAACGACATTGTTTGGACGGAAACGGGAACTTCCGGAGCTGAAAAGCAGCAACTTTAATATCCGTTCCTTTGGGGAACGGGTAGCGCTGAATACGCCGATTCAGGGAACGGCGGCGGATATTATCAAGCTGGCGATGCTGCACGTGGACACGGCGCTGCGGAACGCGGGACTGCGCGGGCGGCTGATATTACAGGTGCACGATGAACTGATTGTGGAGTGCCCGGTGGAGGAAGCGGAGACCGTGAAAACCCTTGTGAAGGAGCAGATGGAGCACGTGATGGAGCTATCCGTGCCGCTGCTGGCAGAGGCAAACGTTGGCGAAAGCTGGTATGATGCGAAATGAACTACACCATACGACCGATGAAAGAGACCGATCTTCCGCAGATCGCCTCGCTGGAGCGAGAATGCTTTGCAGATCCGTGGCCGGAACAGGTGCTTGCAAAGGAAGTGGAAAATGAACTGAGCCTTTGGCTTGTGGCCGCGGAGGGGGATACGGTTCTCGGCTATGTCGGAAGCCAGACGGTGCTGGGCGAAGCGGATATGATGAATTTAGCCGTGAAGTCTGCCGCAAGACGCTGCGGCATCGGTGCGGCACTTGTTACGGCACTCTGCGGCGAACTGTTGCGGCAAAAAAGTGCGGAGAGCCTGACACTGGAGGTGCGGGCGTCAAACGAGCCGGCCATCCGGCTGTATACCGCGCTCGGCTTTACGGAAATTGGACTGCGGCCAAAGTATTACTTTCACCCGCGGGAGGATGCACGGATTTTCAGAAAGGATTTGAGGGCATGAACATCTTGGCGATTGAATCGTCCTGCGACGAGACGGCGGTTGCGATTGTACGCGATGGACGCGACGTGCTGACGGACTGCATTTCGTCGCAGGTAGAGCTGCACAAGCTCTATGGCGGCGTGGTGCCGGAGATTGCATCGCGGAAGCACATTGAAGCGATCTACGGCTTGGCGGAGCAGGCGCTCGCAACGGCGAAGCTGACGCGCGGCGACATTGACGCGATTGCGGTGACGTATGCGCCGGGATTGATCGGCGCGGTGCTCGTGGGTGTCAATTTTGCAAAGGGCGCTGCGATGAGTCTCGGTGTGCCGCTGGTGCCGGTGCATCACATCCGTGGGCATATCGCAGCGAATTATATTGCGTATCCGGAGCTGGAGCCGCCATTTCTCTGCCTGGTGGTGTCCGGCGGGCACAGCATGATCGTCGACGTGCAATCGTATACAGAATTTCGGATTTTGGGTTCAACGCGCGACGATGCGGCGGGCGAATGCTTTGACAAGGTGGCGCGTGTGCTTGGGATGCCATATCCCGGCGGTGCGGCGCTCGACCGGATGGCACAGACGGGCGATGCGGAAAAATATGTGCTGCCGCATACGAAGCTGAGCGGAAATCCGCTGGATTTCTCGTTCTCCGGCTTAAAAACAGCAGCGCTGAATCTGATTCATCAACACGAGCAGAAGGGCGAACAGATCGACGTGCCGTCGCTTTGCGCGTCGTTTTCCAAGGCAGTGAGCGAGATGCTCGTACCGCGGACGATGGCGGCGCTGCGCGAGACAGGCTACCGGAAGCTGGCGATTGCGGGCGGTGTGGCGGCCAATTCGTGGATTCGCGCGGAATTTGAACGCGAATGCGCGGCGATGGGCGCGACGCTCTATAAGCCGCCGCTGAAGCTTTGCGGCGACAACGGTGCGATGATCGGCAGCCAGGGATATTATGAGTATCTGGCCGGAACGCGTGCGGGACAGGAGTTGAACGCATTTGCGACAAGGCCGATTTCAATGGCATATTCTGCTGAGTAAGCGAAAAGGAAACCGTCTTTGACAGCGTGTGCATCTGTCAAAGACGGTTGTTTTTTGCCGAATTTTGAAAAAGGCGTCAAAATGATGACAAGAATCTTGCATAAAATGAGTTATGTAAATCAATTTCGCGCCTTTACGCAGTAAAGTCCTTCGTTTGCGGAGCCTGAAATTTTTTTAGAAAATGCGGTGAATGCTTGAAATTACAGAGATATAGGGCTGTGGACAGAATTGTGGAAAGTGTGAATAACTATTTGCAAAGAGAAAATCATTATGGTTATGGTGAACTATTCAGAGCACTTATTTTGCGAACCTCGTTCCGTTTCTCCTTCGGAAAAGGAAATGGGTTCAAAAAGTGTTTCTTTTCGCGCGGCAAAAGACGAAGAAAGCGGGCGGACAGAGTCGTCCGCCCCTACAAAGCACGGAGGGCGGTGGTGAGACGCGGGAGGTTTCGCTCGGACAGTGGCGTGAGCGGCAGGCGCGGCGCGCCGACCGGGATGCCTTCCAGCTCGAGCGCGTATTTGACCGGGATAGGGTTGACTTCACAGAACAGTGCGTCAATCAGCGGCATGAGCTGACATTGCAGCCGCCCTGCGGCGGCGTAGTCACCGGTGAAGGCGGCCTGCGTCATGGCGAGCGTTTCCCGCGGGCGGACATTGGAGAGGACAGAGATGACACCGGATGCGCCGAGTGAGAGCAACGGGACGATTTGATCGTCATTGCCCGACCAGAGGAAAAAGTCTCCGCCGCAGGCATTCAGGATGCGAGCGGCTTTGGCGGTACTGCCGCCGGCCTCCTTGATCCCGTTGAGGTTGGGATGCTGGCTGAGACGGACACAGGTATCGACGGAAATATCCACACCGGTGCGGCTGGGGACGCTGTATACGATGATCGGGCAGTCGACGGCGTCGGCAATCGTCAGATAGTGCGCGAGAAGGCCATCCTGTGTGCATTTATTATAATAGGGCGTGACGAGCAGCAGACCGTCAACGCCCATGGCCGCTGCTGCACGGCTGAGTTCCAGTGCGTGGGCGGTATTGTTGGAGCCGGTGCCTGCGATGACTTTGCAGCGGCCGTGGACGTAGCGGAGCGTGTGCGCGATGAGTGTAAGCTGCTCCTGACTGCTGAGTGTGCTGGCTTCGCCGGTGGTGCCGCAGACGACAATGGCGTCAATGCCTGCAGCAAGCTGTGCATCCAAGAGCTGTTCCAAGGCGGAAAGATCGATCGCGCCGCCGCGGAAGGGCGTGACGAGCGCGGTGGCGACGCCGGTGAAGATTGGCTGCTTCATAGAATCACTCCTTTTTTAAATCTGGACGGCTGGCGAAAAAACATACCCGGACAAGAGAATGAGAAAACCCGCATGATCTGCAAACGCAAATCGTGCGGGTTTCGTAGAATCGATGTTTATTTTCTGGTGATATAGCCTTCGGCGCAGAGCAGCTCGGCGAGCAGGACAGCGCCGCCGGCCGCGCCACGCAGCGTGTTATGCGACAGGCAGACGAACTTGTAATCGTACTGCGTGTCGCGGCGCAGACGGCCGATGCTGACGGCCATACCGTGCTCGAGATTGCGGTCGAGCCGGGTCTGCGGGCGGTCATCCTCTTCAAAGTAGTGGAGGAACTGCTTTGGCGCGGACGGAAGCTGAAGCTCCTGTGCACGGCCGGAGAAGTTTGCCCAGTCGGACTTGATCTGCTCAATGGAGGGGGCTTCATCCTTGAACTTCATAAAGCAGGCGGCCATATGACCGTCGGAGCAGGGGACACGAAGGCACTGTGCGGTGATAGACGGCTCGATGGCATTGACAATGCGGTCACCCTCGATGTGACCCCAGAGCTTCATTGGCTCAAGCTCGGATTTTTCTTCTTCGCCGCCGATAAAGGGAATGACATTGTCGATCATTTCCGGCCACGTGTCAAAGTTTTTGCCGGCGCCGGAGATGGCCTGATAGGTGCAGACAAGCGCTTTGTCAAGGCCGTATTTCAGCAGCGGATGGAGTGCGGGGACATAGCTTTGCAGCGAGCAGTTGGATTTGACGGCGATGAAGCCGCGCTTGGTGCCAAGGCGCTTGCGCTGCGACTCGATGATCCGGATGTGCTCGGGGTTCAGCTCCGGCACGACCATCGGGACGTCCGGCGTGCCGCGATGGGCGGAGTTGTTGGAGACGACCGGGCATTCGAGCTTGGCGTAGCGTTCCTCCAGCGCCTTGATTTCGTCTTTTTTCATATTGACGGCACAGAACACAAAGTCGACCATCGAGGCGATCTTCTCCGCGTCCGCTTCGGCGTCCATGACAACAACGTTTTCCAGAGAGGACGGCATGGGATCGGCCATATACCAGCGGGAGCCGACCGCTTCTTTGTAGGTCTTTCCGGCACTGTGGCTGCTGGCGGCGAGAACGACCGGCTGGAACCAGGGGTGGTCTGCCGTGAGAAGGGCGAAGCGCTGGCCGACCATGCCGGTTGCGCCGATGATACCAACTTTGTACTTTTCCATGATGCGAAAACTCCAATCTGTCTGATTTTGTGCGAAACGGTCAAAAGTTACGGTTGAATGTAACTTTAGAATGTACTATAATAAATTTTAACGGCTGCGGAGCAGCCAGATTTAATCTGTTCACAGTACACGGCCATATGTCCGCGAAATTTGATGGCTTCATAATAGCATATGCGGTATGGCTTGTCAATGTGAAACTCGTAGGAACTTCTGCGAAAAAAGGGGCAATGTTTGTTGAAAACCCATGATTTTTACTATGATTTACCAGAAGAACTGATTGCGCAGACGCCGCTGGCGGATCGGAGCGCGTCGAGGCTGATGACGCTCGACCGGAGGACGGGGGCAACCGGTCACCGGCACTTTTATGAGATTGCGGAGCTGCTGCGGCCGGGCGACTGTCTGGTGCTGAACAACTCGCGCGTCCTGCCGGCGCGACTGCTGGGACACCGTGAGCCGTCAGGCGGCGCGGTGGAGGTGCTGCTGTTGCGCGACAAGGGCGACGGTGTCTGGGAATGCCTGACGAAGCCGGGACGCAAGACGCACACCGGGACGGAGCTGAGCTTTGGAAATGGCGAGCTGACGGCGACGGTGGTCGGCGAGGTGGACGATGGCAATAAGCTGGTGCAGTTTCACTATGAGGG
>CAKUJA010000032.1 GCA_934661135.1 uncultured Oscillospiraceae bacterium | reverse complement strand
ATTTTCCAGCGCCACGAAAACGGCACGATGGGAAGATCCTCATAGCGCCACTTGGCGTAGGCTTCGTTATAGGTTTCAGCGCTGGCTAACTCCGCGAGATGCCCGAAGCACCACGATACGAGGTAGCCGCCGCCCTCCAGATAGCCGGTTTCCCGGCGCTTTGCGCCGAGAACGGCAGCGATGGACTGCGCCACAGAGGGCTTTTCTGCAATAATCAGTTGATACATTTTATTCTCCTTTTTGTCGTTGGTGTGTTTTGCGCGGTCACGGTAACAGGGGCGGACGCAGATCGCGCCGTACTGCCCGCAGCCGTAACAGGGATGTCCTTTGGGTGCCGGTTTCTGCGGCACAGGCTCCGGTGGCTGCGCCTTCGGAACCTCCCGCATCATGCGCTCAAACGGACTGTCTGTGAACCATGTCATACTTTCTCCTTTTAGACAGCAAAAAGCAGCCTCCGAAGGGAGAGGCTTCGTAAGGAAGTCCTCTCCCTTTGGCTTTTGTAATCGGCCGGAATGATTGGATTGTAGGTAAAAAAACAATCATATTGGAGGGTTACAAAATGGAAAAGTACATCTACAACGAGAAAAACGGACTTTGGTATGAATTACAAGGTGATTACTATCTGCCCTGCCTGAAACTGCCGTAAGAAAGAACGGCGTATATCGGCGTATGGGGACAGCGACATCGGCGGTACCTGAAAAAGCACCACCGTGTACGCTATTACAATTTGCTCACTGCTGGGGCGCTGAACAGCTATCTTACAGAGATCGAACTGCAAGCGCAAGCACTATTCAATGACATTGTAATGCGACTGTCCGAAGAGGAAAATGTTGCTGAAAATCTCAAAGTAACCGCCCCAACAGAGCCATTGCCAGAGCAATCGGATGTTCACCAACCACCGTTTGGAACGAGCTAAAGCGCGGCACACCGCCCCGAAAGAGCAGCAAGGGCACAGGAAGCCCGGATACTCGGCAAGACGCGGAGAAGCGGCCTACAAAGCGAACAGAAAGCGTTCTCGGAAACCACACCGAATCTGTCACTGCACTCGCTTCATTCGCTGGATAATGGAACAGGGTCAAAGAACACAAGTGGTCTTTGGATGCCTGCGTCGGCTATGCCCGTCTGCATGGGCTGTTTCCAGCAGAGGAGATGGTCTGCACACACACGCTTTACAATGAGGTCTGGGCAGGCAGCCTTGACTTGTCTGTGACAGAACTGCCCGAAGCCATGAAACGCAAGCAGCACAAGGACTCCAAGCCCCGTGAACACAAGAAGAACTTCGGCACAGACATTTCTCAGAGGCCTGAGATCGCGGCTCTGCGCTTCGAGGAAGGTCATTGGGAAGGTGACACCGTGGTCGGCAAGAGGGCCGGTAAAGAGGCTGTTGTCCTCTCCCTGTTGGAGAAGAAAACGGGGAACTATATTGCCATCCGGATTCCCGGCAAGGATGCAGACTCCGTTCTGAACGCCATGCAGTCACTCAGGGAAGAATTCGGAGAAAAGTTCTCACAGGTCTTCAAGACCATTACCGTGGACAACGGCTCGGAGTTCTCTGCGTTCAGTCAGGTCGAGAACTGGGGCTGTGCAGTCTACTTTGCGCATCCCTACACCTCGTGGGAACGTCCACAAAACGAACGCCACAACGGGCTGTTTCGAACCTTCGTTCCGAAGGGCGTGTCCATTGAGGCTTTCTCTGCTGAGTATATCTTGGCTGCAGCTGATGAATTGAACGGACAGCCTCGCAAGAAGCTTGGCTACCGCACCCCGGAGGAACTGTTTGACGAGTTCCTCGACTCTGTTTACGCAGCCGAAGGCTGCGGCAGCATCGCCCAGGACGGAAGCCAGCGGCTTCCATCCTGACCAACGCTCTGATTCACTAAGTTCTACCGTGCAGCTGTCCAACTTGCACTTGCAATTTGCGCAGAATTTTTTTGAGAAAACGCGGAGGAACGGACATGAAAAACGAGTATTTGCAGGCACTGCTGGCGCAGGTGGAAAAACGAAATCCCGGTGAGCCGGAATTTCATCAGGCGGTGCGGGAGGTCTTCGCCTCTCTGGAGCCGGTCGTGCAGGCGCATCCGATCCACCTGACCTCTGGCGTTCTGGACTGTCTGGTCGAGCCGGACCGCGTGATCAAGTTCCGGGTTCCCTGGACGGACGATCAGGGCCGGCTGCATGTCAACCGTGGCTTCCGCGTCCAGTTCAATAACGCCATCGGCCCCTACAAGGGCGGCCTGCGCTTTCACCCCTCGGTCTACGAGGGCATCATCAAATTCCTCGGCTTTGAACAGATCTTCAAAAACAGCCTGACCGGTCTTCCTATTGGCGGCGCAAAGGGCGGCAGCGACTTTGACCCCAAGGGCAAATCCGACGCGGAGGTCATGCGCTTCTGCCAGAGCTTCATGATCGAGCTGAACAAATACATCGGCCCGAACACCGACGTCCCCGCGGGCGACATCGGCGTCGGCGGCCGAGAGATCGGCTACCTCTTCGGTCAGTACAAGCGTCTGCACGACGAATTCAACGGCGCGCTGACCGGCAAGGGTCTGAGCTACGGCGGCAGTCTGGAGCGCACCGAGGCCACAGGCTATGGTCTGTGCTACTTCACGCAGAAGATGCTCGAAAGCGCCGGCAGGGGATTTGAAGGCAGCGTCGCCGTCGTCTCCGGCTCAGGCAACGTCGCACTCTACGCCTGCGAAAAGGCCCAGCAGCTTGGCGCAAAGGTCGTGGCCATGTCCGACTCCGCCGGGTACATCCACGATCCCGACGGCATCGACATTGCCCTCATGAAGCGCCTGAAGGAGGTCGAGCGCAAGCGCATCCGCGAATATGCCGCTCTGCGTCCGAACGCCGTCTACCGGGAAGGCTGCCGCGGCATCTGGCAGATCCCCTGCCAAATCGCCCTGCCCTGCGCCACGCAGAATGAGCTGGACGCCGCTTCCGCGCGTGCGCTGCTGCATAACGGCTGCATCGCCGTCGCCGAGGGCGCCAACATGCCCAGTACGCCCGAGGCCGTGGAGCTGTTCCAGGAGGCGGGCATCCTCTTCGGGCCCGCCAAGGCGGCCAACGCGGGCGGCGTCGCCGTCTCCGCGCTGGAGATGGCGCAAAACTCCATGCGCCTGTTCTGGACGAAGGAGGAGGTCGACGCCCACCTCAAGCGCATCATGGAGGACCTTTACCGCCGCATCTCGGCAGCCGCCGAGGAATACGGCCGCAAAGGCGACCTTGTCTCCGGTGCAAACATCGCAGGCTTCAAAAAAGTCGCCGACGCCATGCTCGCCCAGGGCGTGTTTTAATTAAGGATGAAAAGCCGGGAAACGTTGCGTGCAGCGTTTCCCGGCTTTTCTTACACATTTTTCAGCTTTCAAATGGGAGCACGGCGTTCTCCTCATCTGAATGGAACAGCGTCTCCATCAGCCGCAGGCAGCGCAGCGCCTCCTCTGGCGTCACGATCTGCTCTGCGATTTTATTAACCGTGTCAACAAAGTTTGCGTAGAGCGCGTTTCTGTCCACCACAACCTGCGGCAGCGGCAGCTCCTCTGTGGAGGAAGATGTGCGCGGCGCCATCGTTTTGGTCAGTCCCTCGCCCGCCTGAATCGGCTTGACCTCTCCCTCATACCAGTTGGTCGCGCGGACGATCTTTCCTTCAGCGTTGAAGCCCTTGATCACTGCCGTTCCCTCGCGCCCGGCGATGTACCAGTGCGGCGTGTCGATAAAGTTGCAGGTGCTCACCACGACCTGGGCAGTAAGACCGCTTTCAAAATTCAGCCACGCGCGGAAGCCGTCGTCGCATTCGTCGCTTGTGACATGGCTGCACCGGCAATACACGGAGCTGATCTTTCCGGGAATCATCATCAGGAGCCGGTCGAGAACGTGCACGCCCCAGTCGAGCATCATTCCGCCGCCGCAGGCCTTGATCTTGCGCCAGTCGCCCGGAATTCCTCTGGAGCCGACCAGCGTCGTCTCCACGGAAAAGACCTCACCCAGAATGCCGTCGTCAAAAACCTTTTTGGCGACCAGATAATCATAGTCCCAGCGGCGGTTCTGGCGGGGATAGAACACCAGTCCCTTTTCCTTTGCGACTGTCATGACGTCCAGAAGATCCTGTGAGCTGAGCATGACAGGCTTTTCGCAGAGCACATGCTTTCCCGCGCGCAGCGCCCGGATGGCCTGCTCCTTGTGCAAGTGATTCGGCGTCGCGATTAGCACCGCGTCTACCGTCTCGTCGTTCAAAATCTCCTCGTAGCTCCCGTAGCAGTGCCAGCCCTTTTCGGCGACCCAGCGCATCCGCGCCTCGTCAATGTCGTAGATTCCCGCCAGCTCCAGCTTGTCCGCCAGCGGGCTGATCTCGATCTGGCACTCCGAGTATACATCATACGTTAAAAATTCCGGTTTTTTCTGATCCTCTCCGGAAATTGCAAGGGCATGTCCGCTGCCCATTCCGCCGCAGCCGAGGAGCGCGATTCTCAATGGTGTTTTCATGATTCACTCTCTCCTTTGTGAAAAGGATGGAACAGAGAAGCGCTGTCCCCTGTTCCATTCCGGTTCTCTTATTTGCTGATTGCCTTGAACGCTGCGGCCTGCGCAGTCATGCCGCGCTCGGAGGCCAGACGCTCGATGGAAGAAGCGCCGAAGAAGCCGTCGATTTCCGGCACATTCCGGATAATATACGCCGCATCTTCCGGATCGGCGATCGGGCCGCCATGGCAGATGACCATGATGTCGGGGTTCACCTCGCGGCCGGCCGCAATGATCTCGCGGATCAGCGGGATGCAGTCGTCCAGCGTCTTGGCGGTCTCAGCGCCGATAGAGCCCTTTGTCGTCAGACCCATGTGCGCGACAAGGCAGTCCGCGCCCGCTTCGGCCATTGCACGCGCCTGCTCTGCGTCGAAGACGTAGGGGCAGGTTACCATATCCAGCTCATGCGCCTTGCGGATCATATCGACCTCAAGGCCGTAGCCCATGCCGGTCTCCTCCAGATTCTGGCGGAACACGCCGTCGATCAGGCCGACGGTCGGGAAGTTCTGCACGCCGTTAAAGCCCTGCGCCTTCAGCTCCTTCAGGTAGATGTCCATCACGCGGAAGGGGTCCGTGCCGCACACACCGGCGAGCACCGGTGTCTTTTTAACGACCGGCAGAACCTCGTAGCCCATTTCCACCACGATCTTGTTCGCGTCGCCATAGGCAAGCAGGCCGGAAAGGGAGCCGCGGCCAGCCATACGGAAACGGCCGGAGTTATAGATGATCAGCATATCCACGCCCGCTTTTTCCGAGCACTTGGCCGTAATGCCGGTACCGGCGCCGACGCCGACGAGAATCTTCCCCTGCGCAATCTGCGCTCGGAAGTCCGCTAAAATTTCTTGACGGGATTTGAATAACATGTTTGCTCCTCCATTCAATTTGTGGTTTTGTTCTTCATCAGTTCGATCAGCTTCTGCGCCGCCGCCATGGCAAATGCCTCGTCATTGACCGCATTTTCCATTTCAATCAGCTCTACCCGGCTGCTGATCTTCTCCCGAAGCGTTTCAAACAGCGCCTCGTCCGCCTGCGCGTCATAGAAGGGCGCCCCCTCCACGTCTATTCCGGAAAGGCCCTTCCGGGGCAGAAGTAGCACGGTCTTCCCGCGCGCCAGGTTGAGTTTTTCGGCGATTTTACTGCCGATCTGACGCATTTCCTCCGCCGTCGTGCGCATCAGCGTCACGGTCGGGTTATGCCGGTAGAGCTTTCTGCCCTTAAATTTCTCCGGCACCGTCTCATATGGGCCAAAATTGACCATGTCCAGTGCACCCACGGATACAACCTGCGGGATTCCCATCGCGGCAGCCGCCTCCAGACGGTGCGGCCCGGCAGTCAGAACGCCGCCGACGACCTCGTCGCACCATTCCGTCGTCGTGATATCCAGCACGCCCTTGATAAATCCGCCGCGGATGAGGTCTTCCATCGTCCTTCCGCCGCTGCCCGTGGCGTGGAACACGAGCACCTCGTAGCCCTGCGCCTCCAGATATGCCTTGGCCGTTTTAATGCACGGCGTTGTGACACCGAACATCGTCGCCGCCAGCAGGGGCCTCCCGTCCGCGACAATCTCGGTTCGGTTCTTCACCATGCCGACAATCGCGTTGACGGCATTGTTGAACACTGTCATGGATATCTGGTTCAGTCCCTCCACGTCCACAATGGCCGGAAGCATCATAATATCGCTGGTGCCAACGTAAGCGGAAACGTCACCCGAAGCCATCGTGGAAACCATCACCTTCGGCACACCGAGCGGCAGTGCACGCATGGCCGGCGTTACCATAGAGGTCCCACCGGAGCCGCCGATAGAAATAATGCCATCCAGCTTACCCTGTGCATACAGCCGGGGAAGCAGCTTCTCCATCCCTTCCGCCAGAGCGGCAGTTGCCATTGCCCGGTCCTTGCGTGCGATGATCTCATCCATATCCACACCGGCTGCGGCCGCAATTTCCCGATTGGAAACATCCGGGGTAATCGAGGGCGTGAACACGCCGGTGTTAATGCACAGCGTCCGAACGCCCTGCGCCTCGATTTTCTCTTTGATATAGGACAATTCCTGTCCCTTTGTATCAAATGTGCCCGCAATTGCAATCGTCTTCATAGAAGCCCTCCTGTTCTGCGATTCAAATCACAAACTGGTCCAAATACCGCTTGCTCAGCACGAGAGAATTCTCAACCTTTTCTCTGGAGCCCTCGAAGGCCCGATCCTCGACCTCAATGCAGGCATAGCCGTCATAGCCGATGTCAGTCAGCGCGGAGACATATCTGCCCCAATCCACATCGCCAAGGCCTGGCAGCTTCGGCTGCATATACTGCAAAGGATACGCCAGAATACCGGTCTGCTTCAGGCGCTCCGGATAGAGCTTGATATCCTTAAAATGCACGTGGAAGATCCGATCCTTGAACTCATAGATTGGAGAGATATAATCCATCATCTGCCACACGAAATGGCTGGGGTCATAGTTCAGGCCAAAATAGGGGCTGGGGATCCGGCGGAACATCTCCTGCCAGATTTCCGGCGTGCAGGCCAGATTCTGGCCGCCAGGCCACTGCTCTCTGCCAAACAGCATCGGGCAGTTTTCAATGCCGATGCGCACCTGATTTTCTTCTGCAAAGCGGATGATCTCCGGCCAGATCCGGTCGAACAGCTCAAAGTTCTCTTCCACGCTCTTCGTCTGATCCCGACCGATGAAGGTTGTCACCATGCCGACACCGAGTCTGCGGCTTGCTACGATCAGTTTTTTCAGGTGCTCGATGTTGGCCGCGCGCTTTTCCAGATCCGGGTCCATAGTGTTCGGATAAAACGCCAGGGACGAAATCTCCACGCCGCGCTTTTTGCAGTATTCCTGCACATAGTGCACCTTTGCCTCGTCCAGCACATCCACATCCAGATGGCTGACACCGGCATAGCGCCGTTCCGCTTTTCCGCTGGGCCAGCAGGCCAGCTCCACACAGGAAAATCCATGCGCTGAAGCGAAATCGATGACCTCTTCAAAGGAGTAGTCTTCGAGAATCGCCGTAATAAAACCCATCTTCATAAGCCAGCCCTCGCCTTAGAATCTGATTTCCTGTCTGGTTTCGGCCGAACGGTAGATTGCCTCCAGAACCTTTGTCACGCGGAAGGCCTCCTCCGGCTTGACCAGCGGCTCGGAATCCGTCTCAATAGCACGCAGCCACTGATCTGCCTCCAGAACGCCGGGAGCCTCCGTCGCGCCCTCAAAATAGGCCACGCCGGCAGTCTCGGAAATATGCTCCTCAAGCAGCAGTCCGTTGGCGCCGCGGTTCATGATCAGCTCGTCCTTGGGATAGCTCATGCCGGAACGGATCTCCGCGCCCGCTAGCGTTCCGCAGAGCGTCGTGGATGCCTCTCTGGACTCCAGAATGTTCAGCGCCCAGGATGCCTCCAGCTCGATGGTCGCGCCATTTTTCATCGTGATAAAGCCAAACGCGGAGTCCTCGACCTCGTAGGTTTCGGGGTTCCACTTGCCGAAGATGTTGCCCTCGGTGGCTTCGGGCAGGTGCCCCAGCTTGTAGAAGACAGAGCCCTTGACGCTCTCAATGTCATAGTTCTGCATCATCCAGAGCGTCAGATCCAGCGCATGCGTGCCGATGTCGATCAGCGGGCCGCCGCCCTGCAGCGCCTTATTGGGAAACACGCCCCAGGTGGGAACCGCGCGTCTGCGGACAGCGTGTGCCTTTGCAAAATAGATTTCGCCCAGCTCACCGCGCTCGCAGGCCGCCTTCAGGCAGCGGACCTCCGGACGGAAGCGGTTCTGATAGCCGATGGTAAACTTCTTGCCCGATTTTTTCCAGGCATCAAGCATTTTCTGCGCGTCCGCCGAGGTGCTGGCCATTGGCTTCTCGCAGAACACATGCTTGCCCGCCTCAAAGGCGCAGACGGTGATTTCGCAGTGGGAGACGTTGGGCGTCAGCACATAGACGACCTCAACCTCCGGGTTTGCGATAAGTTCGCGGTAATCCGTATAAACCTTCGCCGTGGAGCCGAATTCCGCAGCGGCTTTCTCGGCGCGCTCGGGGACAATATCGCAGAACGCAACGATCTCCATCCGGTCGGTAAAATTCTTCAGCGCCGGGAAATGCTTCCCGTTTGCAATGCCGCCACAGCCGACAATGCCGATCTTGATTTTTGCCATGTTGCTTCTCCTTTTCTAAGAGAGGGGCAGGCGTTCGCCTACCCCTCGTTGTCATTAGGCTTCGATTCCTCTATACTTCTTCAGGTTCTCGATGCTGATTCTTGCGCTCTCCAGCTCCGTCAGCTGGGAGCGGTCCTGCTCGATCATGATGCCGGGGCAGCCGGCGCGGTTGCCTTCGTCGATGATCTTCTGGATGTCCATAATGCCGTTGCCGATCTCGGTGTAGGCGTCATAGGCGAGGAAGCAGATAGCGGTCAGGCAGGCAGAGCTGTTCGGCTCCTTCATGCCGGGGGTAACGAACACGACGGACGGGTCGTAAATGCCGTTGAACAGGTTGGCCGGGGCAGGATAGTTCTTCGGGAAGTCCTTCTGATGGATCATGCACAGTCTGCCGGGATAGCGGCTGATCATCTCGACATAGTCCGCGCCGCCGCGCATTGCCCAGTAGGTATCCAGCTCAAAGTCGACCAGGTCGGGATCCGTGTATTCCATGATCCAGTCCATGATGTACTTGCCTTCGTACTTCTGGAATTCGCAGAAGTGGTTGTGGTAGTGGAAGCGCATGCCGAGGTCGTGGCACATCTTTGCCGTCTTGTTGTAAACATCGCAGCGGCGCTTCAGATGCTCAAGGCCGGAGAAATAGCCGCCGCGGTAGCCGACGTTCTCTGTGCCCAGCTCCGCATGGTAGCGTAGCATCGCGTCGCACATAAACTGGTCGTCGAGGATGATGTCGTCGAAGTGCGTGCCGAAGACCTTGATGCCGTAAGAGTCGAGCCATGCCTTCTCTTCCTTTGCACCCCGGTTGGGGTTGTGCAGGCCGTTGGTCAGCGGGGTCAGACCGTCTTCGGCATAGCCGGGGTAGATCTCGATCCAGTTGTAGCCCATTTTGGCAATTTCTTCAATTGTCTTATCGGGATCCTTTTCCATAGACTCTCGGACAGAGAACATGTTCAGCGCAATTTTCATTTTGTTTACCTCCTGTATATCGCCTTTGGCTTACAAAGATTTTTATGACTTCCGCCACCCGTTATTTGCTGTTCCTGCGGCTTAAGTTCATCTTCATTATAGCTTTCGGCACCCTGTCGATTCCACCAATGAACCGCGGAATAAATGTTGTTTTCCTGACATTCTCGAAAAAATGGCGCCCTGCATAAGAGCAGAGCGCCGGATTCAGGATTTTTATCTCAGAAGATCGGCTGCATTGTCGCCGTCCGTTTTGTTCAGGTACTTCCGCTTGTATTCCCGCACGGTGTAGCCCGTCTTCTGTTTGAAAAGCTGGGAGAAATAGGAGAAGTTCGTATAGCCCAGGCGGTCGGCCACCTGGCTGACGGAAAGGTTGGTTTCCTTGAAAAGGTAGATCGCCGTTTTGATTTTTTCGTTTTGAATATAGTTGATCAGTGTCTCCCCTGTCGCCTTTTTGAACACGCGGGAAAGGTGGTCGGGATGGTATTTGAGCTGCTCGGCAATGGTTTCCCGACTGAGATCATAATAAATATTCGCGCTGATATAGCTCTTGATAGCCTCAACGAGCTGCTTTGTTTCCAGTCCGCCCTCGTTCAGCGCCTGCACCTTTTGCAGCAGGCAGTTGCACAGCTGATGCAGATCCTCTATCGTCATCAGGGGCGTAGAGGTCACGATCCTGACAGCCTCCTCCAACCCAAAATTCTGCATATCCAGCAGCCGGCTTTTCGCCGTCTGGCTGATGATCCCCCAGAAGCGAAACAAGATCGCATAGGCGGCGTCCTTCGTCAATATTTTGTTTTTCAGACGAATGAAAAACTCGTCCACATCCTCGCGCAGCGCCTGAAAGGCATTGCTTTCGGCCAGAATGGTCCATTTGAAAAACCGCGCCTGGCTGATGGGCAGCTGCGTGCCCAGCGTGGTATCGTCGCTGTAAACGGCCAGCGTCCGCCCGCCGATATAGCGCTCGGTGATCTCCTCCAGCTGCATGCCGCAGGTGCACAGCTGATCGATGCTGATGCAGCTGCGGTAAACGCAGATCAGGCACTGAATGCCGAACTCCCGCTCCAGGATCCGCACCAGCTCCTCGCTGCGGGCAAAGATCTCCTCGATGTCTTTTTTCTCTCCATCCTGCGCATGCAGAACGGCAGTAACGCGGTACTCGTCATAAAATACCGTTGACAGCAGATACTCGTCGAACACGCTGACGTACATATTGCGCAGCGCGCCCATTTTCTCCCGCTTTGTCCACTTACTCAGTAGGCCCGCATCCGAAAGGCACTTCATGCGCAGCAGATAATAGCCACTCCATTCCAGCTCGACCCTGCGCTGGCGGGCAAATTCCATGATATTGTTCCGCGTGACCGGAATGAGGCCGTTTAACAGATCCTTCCAGAACAGCTCCTGATAGATATCCAGATAGCGCAGGAAGGTTCTGCCGCATTCCGCCATGGTTTTCTCATCGGCCTGTCGGGGAAGCTCCGCCGTGATCTTTTTCAGCCGCTTTTCGGCGGTCTGCTTCGTGGTCGGCAAAAACAGATAGGTCCAGTTCGAGCCAAATTTGATCCGCGGCTTTTTCAACTGCACCGTAGAGTCCTGATGAATCAGGTTCACAAGGAAAACGTCCGATTTTTCCTCCATCAGCTTGATCAGGCGGAGTCCCTGGCTGTTTTCCATTTCATAGTTGCAGAAAATGATATGCACCTTGTTTTCCATCGTCAGGCGGTAGGCCTCGGCAAAATCGGACGTGGCGCACAATTCTGATACGCCGCAGCCTGCCCAGTCAATCTGCAAGGCCTGAAGCTTTTCAATTTCCCCGGCGCTGTCAAACAGGAGAGCCTTCACCATCATACGCATTACGATCCTTTCTCCCGGAATGCAAGGAAAGCGAAGCCGCGCGCGGCGGCTCCGTTTTCCGGTCATCCCTGTGTGGATTCTCTTAAAATCAGGTCTACATTCAGCAGCTGTTCCTCTTTTTCCGTATGCCCGCGCAGCTTGTTCGCCAGCATTTCCATTGCGATAAAACCCAGCTGGTACCTCGGCTGTCGAACTGTCGTGATCGACGGCACCATGGATTCGGAAATGTCGATGTTATCAAACCCCGTTACGATCAGGTCCTGTGGCACGCGTAGGCCGGCCTGCGTCGCAGCGCGGATGATTGCCGCTGCAAAAATATCGGACACGGTATAAACTGCGTCCGGCCGCTCCGGCAGGCTCAAGAGCCGCGCCGCCGCCGTCAGCGCCATATTGAAATCGATGTCGGCGACCTGCACAATCCATTCCGGACGCACCTCGATCCCGGCATTTTTCAGCGAGGCCAGAAACGCCGCCTTTCTCTGGCGCGCATAGCGGTAGCGGAGCGGACTGCAAAGCATTGCGATCTTTTTCCGTCCGGAGGAAAGAATGTGCTCCATCACGCGCCGCGTGGCTTCAAAATCGTCAATGCTGACATGCGCAATTTCCGGGAGTCCGTCGTCGTATTCGCAGCACCGGACCAGCGGAATCTGTTGGCTGAGATACCTGGCGATATCCGTCGTCAACGCGTTCAGCTCGATCAGGCCAACGGCCTTCACGCCCCGGAGCATCGCCAGAAAAGCCTCGACATTCACCTCGTTGATCTGCTGGGCGTTGACCAGCACGTGGTAGCCCTCCGTCGCGGCGGCGTCCTGCGCCCCGCTGATGATCCTGCTGTAAAAAGCATTGTTCAGCGTGGGCACATTCAGAACGATCAGGCGGTTCTGCGGAGGATACTGCCTGAGACGCCGCTCATATTTCAGCGCGGCTGCCGCATCCTCCACGCGCCTGTAGGTGGACGCATTGACGCTGCTGTCCCCCTTCAGGACGCGGGACACCGTCGCCGCCGAAACCTTCGCCAGTTTTGCCACGTCATAGATCGTCGCCCGGTTTTCCATACTTTTCATCAGGCTCTCCTTTGTGCCATTATCAGGCAGTCGTCCTGCCGGTACTTACACACTCTTCCGGAGCTGATTGTTGAAATAGGAGGAGGCGGCGCTGTCGATCGTGACGGCAAGGAGGATCAGCAGTCCCTTGAGCAGGTACTGGAAATTCGTATCCATGCCGAGCAGATTGAACACGTTGGTCAGAAGACCGATCAGCAGGACGCCAAAGAACGTTCCGCCGACCTTCGCCTTGCCGCCGCTCATCGCGGTACCGCCGATGACCACCGCCGCAATCGCGTCCATTTCCATGCCGTCCCCGGCCGTCGGCTGTGCACTGCCGGCACGTCCGGTCAGAACCAGCGCCGCAACGGCACAGCACACGCCCATCAGTGCATACACGCCGCTCGTAACCCAGAAGGTATTGATGCCGGAAACACGCGCCGTCTCCGGGTTGCCACCCATGGCGACCGCCCAACGACCAAAAATTGTTTTGTTCAGAATGATAAAAACCACAAGCATCACAAACAGCATGATCAAAATCGCCACCGGGATCTCCTTGAACACATAGCCCTGCGCCATAAACTTGATCCCCGCGCGAATATTGATGATCGGCGTGTTTTTGCTGATCATGTAGCAGATACCCTTATAAAGCTGCCCCGTGGCAAGCGTCACAATGAACATCGGCATTTTAATCAGTTTGCCGATCAAGCCATTCATAAAGCCGCAGAAAGTGCCCATCAGAAGAATCAGAACGATAATCACGCCCAACGGCAGTCCCATTCTGACATCCATGATTCCGACGAAGATTCCGAGCATGCCCGTCATAAGGCCCACGGAAAGGTCGATGTTGCCGGATGAAAGAACGCAGGTAAAGCCGAAGGCAAGCACAAAGTAAGTCGTGTTCTGCCGAATCACATTACGCAGATTCTGGAAGGAGAAGAAGGTCGGTGAAATAACGGATGCCGCAATCAATGCCAGCAGAGCCAGCAGCATGGCCTTGTTGTCGATCAGAAATCTCATGGTACTGCTTCGTAAATCTTTCGTCTTTGTCGTTTTCATTTTATGATAACTCCTCTGCGTTCTGGAATCCAAAGGCAGCGTTGACAATCCGCTCCTGTTCAATTTCATTGCTTGTGAATTCCGCCGTGATCCTGCCCTCACAGAACGTGATCACACGGTCGGCCATACCCATCATCTCCGGCAGCTCCGAGGAAATCAGGATGACCGCCATTCCCTCGGCCGCCAGCTTGGCAATCAGGGAATAGATTTCATACTTTGCGCCGACATCAATGCCACGCGTCGGCTCGTCCAGAATCAAAACATTGGGCTTTGTCAGAAGCCATTTACCGAGAATCGCCTTCTGCTGATTGCCGCCGCTGAGAGAGCCGATGGGTTGCGCCGGAGTGGAGAGCTTCACATTCATCCGCTCGACCATTTTGTCCACTTCCCGCTCCTCGCGGGCCGTCTGGACAAATTTCAGCTTGTTGCAGTAGGACGGCAGATTCGCCAGCGACATATTCTCTCTCACGGAGAGAATGGAGATGATTCCTGTCATCAGGCGATCCTCCGTCACCATGGAGACGCCCCGACGGATGGAATCCTTCGGATGGTGGATGCGAGCCTTTTTGTTGCCGATCAAAACCTCGCCGCTATCGTGGCGGTCCACGCCGTAGACCGCACGCATGACCTCGCTGCGTCCGGCGCCGACCAGGCCGTACAGGCCCAGAATCTCGCCCCGGCGGACAGAGAAGCTGATGTCCCTGTAGATGCCATGCTCGCTGAAATTCTTCACCTCAAACGCGATTTCTCCGAATTTCTGCCGTTTGGGCGGATACATATCTCCGATTTTACGTCCAGCAATCTGCGTGATCAGATCCTCGCGTGTGATTTCCCCGACTGGATGCTCTGAAATAAACATACCGTCGCGCAGAACCGTGATTGTCTGGCAGATCGTAAAGATTTCTTCAATTTTATGGGAAATAAAAACGATAGAAACACCCTTGGACTGTAGCTCGCGCATCACCGCAAACAACATCTGTACCTCGGACTCAGACAAAGAACTGGTAGGCTCGTCCATAATGATAACCTCCGAATCCTGAGAGACCGCCTTGGCAATGGCAAGCATCTGCTTTTGGGCAGAGGAATACTGTGCCACAAGCTTTTTGGGGTCAAGATTCAAATGCATTCGGTCAAAGAGCTCCTGTGTCGCCAGCAATCTTTTCTTCTTGTTGATAAATCCGCAGGTCGAAAAGCGCTTCTCCCGGTGCAGCCACACATTTTCCGCCGCGTCCATGGTCTCTACCATATTGACTTCCTGGGGAATCATGCAAATACCGGCGTGATTCGCCTGGTTTGGACTGGAAAAGGCGACTCTCTTTCCCTTATAGAGGATCTCGCCGGAGTCTGCTGGGTAATCGCCCAACAGGATTTTCATCAGAGTGGATTTTCCCGCACCGTTTTCCCCGATCAGGGCATGAATCTCGCCCTTCTTTAACCGGAGGCAGCCGTCCCCCAGCGCTCTGACACCGGGAAAAGTCTTTACGATATGGGACATTTCAAGAATATATGTATCTTCCATAATCGCCCTCAGTCATGTACGGATGATTTGGCGGCGCCATTCTGCACGCCGCCAAATTCGGTTCCTACGTTTTGTTCAGTTATTGATAGTCAGCGGCGTTCCCCTTGTCCAGGATGATGTAATCGCTGATGCGCGCCTCGTAATCCGGGCCGCTGATCGTGCCGTTGTAAAGTTCCTCGCAGGTCTGCGCCAGATACGCGGCCAGACCGTCCAGCGGGGAATAGACCGTGTAGGTCATTTCGCCTGCTGCAATGGACTTCAGTGCATCGGCGCTGCCGTCTTTGCCGACCGTGACATAGTCGTCAAAGCTCTTGCCGGAAGCACGCAGTGCCTCGCAGACACCCACGGTCAGCGTGTCGGACTGCGTGACGAAGCAGTTAATCTCCGAATTGGACTGCATCCAGTCCTCCGCCATCGTGATGGCCTTGTCCGCCGCCCAGTCCGCCGTGCCTTCTACAACAATCTCATAGCGATCCTTGATCTCGGAATTTGCCATCGTCTCAGTAAAGCCCTTGTAGAGCTGCTGGCACAGCTCCATGCTGTTCGAGCCCCAGATGTAACCGATTTTCAGTGTCGCGTCGGGGTTCTCGTTCAGATATTTGATGCACGCCTGCGCCTGCGTTGCTGCCATGTCATAGAAATTGTAGCCGAAGTGCACATCGACCTCGCTGCTGATGCCCATGATGTAGTCGATCACGTAAATGCCCGCCGCTCTCGCCGCGTTGCAGACGTCTACAACCGCGTTGGAGTCCAGCGCACTGACGATGATAATGTCAACCTTGTTGGTCGTAAAGTTCTCGATATCCGTGAGCTGCTGGTCGATGCTGCCTGCGGCGTTTGCCAGGATGAGCTCAATGTTCTTTTCCTCGCAGAATCTTTCCAGATGCTGATAGATCACGCTCTGCGTTTCGTCCAGATCGTTCAGTGCAAAGCCGACCGTAAATTTCTTTTCTGCCGCGGATGCCGGTTCTTGCGTGTTGCTGGGGGTGGAGTTGTCGCTGGTCTGTGGATTGCCTGTGCATGCCACAAGCGCCAAAATCATCACAAGCGCCAGCAGAATGGAAATTGCCCTTTTCATACTTTCTTCCTCCATTTTTAGTAATACATATCTGTATAACCGATATGTATTAAATTGTTTTGTGCAACAACACTGTTTTTTCTTCTTCAGTGCGCTGGTGTTGCAGCACAGTTACCATGTATATATAACCAAAATTTCGGGGCAAAAACCGCCGCATTTCAGACACATAATTGTTGTTTTTCTGATGTTTCAGTAATTTCAAGGCTGACGGTCAATCTGGCCGAGGACTTTCCCCCACATTGCCATTTCCCCGTTTTCCCTCGCCGATAGTGCATACCTTCCTTCTGTACAAGCGCAAAAATAAGCCGTGCGCTGCAACAGCAGTTCCGTTACTGCTTTGCTTTTCCATTTTCACAGAGCGAGACAGCAGATTTTTTCTTCCAATTTGTTGAAAAAGTATCTCCGTTTCTTTCATTATATCAGAAACAGAGATGCTTTTGTAGCTCTAATTCAGTTCAGAAGTTTTGAAAGCCGGAATTCCGCCTAATTTAAAAGCAGCAGACGGAACGCACCGTACATTCCTGCGTCATTGCCGAGTGTAGCCTGCCGGAATTGCACGCTTTTGCAGGCGTGGAATGCGTACTTCTCAAAGTGCCGTTTGACGCCTTCAAGCAAGAATTCGCCCTGGCGCGACACGCCGCCGCCAAAAATGACATATTGTGGATCACAAACACAGCAAATCGAGGCGATTGCCTCGCCCAGATAGTCAAAAATCAACTCCAGCGTCTCAACAGCAAAGGCATCCTGCTGCCGTGCAGCATCAAACACATCCTTGCATGTGATGGTGCTGGCACCCCGCAGGAGAGACTCTGTATCCATCTCCAGAAGGCGCTTCTTTGTCACCCGGACGATTCCGTTGGCGGATGCATATTGCTCCAGGCAGCCACATTTTCCGCAGGAGCACGGGGCTTTCTCCGGATCGGGCACTGTAATATGTCCAATTTCTCCGCCCGCGCCGTGTGCGCCGCTGACAACTTTCCCGTTGATTACCACACCGCCGCCAACGCCGGTTCCGAGCGTGATGAACACCGCCGAACGGCAGCCCTCACCGCCGCCCTTCCACGCCTCGCCCAGCGCGGCTACATTTGCGTCGTTTCCCGCCCGCACACGCAGGCCCGTCATACGGCCCAGCGTCTCGTGCAGGTTGAAAACGCCCCAGTTCAGATTGACGCAGCGGTTGATGCGCCCGTTTTCATCAACAGGGCCCGGAACGCCGATGCCGATTCCCAGAATTTCCGACGTTTCAAGGTTTTTCTTCCGGATCCATGCAGAAATTTCCGCCGCAATTTCCGGCAGAATTGCTTCTCCATTGTTTTGTACGTGCGTAGGTATCTCTCTTTTTTCGATCAGAGTTCCCGTGTCGTCCAGTAAGCCCATTTTAATTGTAGTCCCGCCGACATCTATTCCAAATCCGTATTTCATAGCGCTTCTCCTCTTTTACAAAAGATGCATCTATTATAGCGGCACCGGAAACGCGGAAATGTTGTTTCTCTGACATCTTTTTATGGGAAACACGGCACATGGCTTTCTATTGCGATTTGTTTCACAGGAACGCCCGATCGCTTTCCCCCGGTCAATGCAAAAGCCGGAAAACGTTGCGTGCAGCGTTTCCCGGCTCATCTATTTCATATTGCGCAGCTCGGCGCGGAAGCAGATTTTTCCGTCCTCCAACGAGGCGCGGATACCGCCCTTATGCCCCTCGGCGATGCTTCTGGCGATGGAAAGGCCGATGCCGAAGCCGCCTGTACCGCTGCGCGCCGGATCGGCGCGGTAAAAGCGGTCGAAGAGCTTGTCCAACTCCTCCGGTGCCAACGGCGTCCGGCTGACGTTCACGGAGGACAGCAACACGCCTTTTTTCGTTTTTTCCAGAGAAAAGGCGATTCCCGTACCCTCGGCGGCGTATTTCACCACATTGTCCAGCAGAATCGACACCAGCTGCCGAATCGCATATTCGTCGCCGGAAAACGCCAGCTCCGGCGCAATTTCCAGCCGGAGCGCATGCCCGTTCGATTCGGCAAAGTCCCGGAAGGACTCCGCCGTTTCCCGGACGGCGTCGCTGACGGCGAAGGGTGCAAAGTGCAGGGGCGTCTTTTCCTCATCCATCCGCGACAGCGTCACGAGGGAGTTGACCAGCTCCGTCAGCTTTTCCGTCTGCGTCTGCGCCTTGTCGATCCATTTCTGCTTACCCGTCTCCATTTCCAAGACCTTCAGGCTGGTGGCGATGACGGTGATGGGTGTTTTCAGCTCGTGGCTGGCGTCGGTGATAAACTGCTTCTGGCGTTCCGATGCCTGCACAACCGGGTCGATCGCGCGGCGCGAGCAAAGCACCACAATGACATACACCAACGCGACGCAGCCGGCCATGGCGGCCAGCGACACCAGCGCAATCTCCCGCACGGAGCGCATTTCCTGATAATCGTCCAGGAAAATTGCCATCCAGCGGTCCTCGCCGTTGTACACAACGCGGTACTTGTAGCCCCGCGCGTAGCCGTAGCCGTGCTCCAGCGCAAGCGACAGGTATTCTCCGACGTCATCCTCCGTCACGGCGGCGATCTTGTCCAGATCCGCCTTGATGAGATCTCCGTCTCCGTCATAGCGCAGGACGAAATAGCGCGTGGAGAAGGGCGTTTCCTTCGTGAGCTGTCCGTCCGGGCGTCCCTCCGGCGGCTGGCCGTACGGCATGGGCGGCATGGTGCCCCGGTTGTCGGAAATGACGTTGAGCACGTTGGTCAGCCCGGAATCCACCGAAATATAATTTGCGATGTTGACGCTCAGGCACAGCACCAGCAGCACCGCCGTGACAGCCAGCGTTGCAATGCGGATAAACCGCTTGCGCAGCCGCCGGATCATCGTTCGGCCTCCAGGATGTAGCCGAGGCCGCGGTTGGCCTGAATGGTCATACCGATGGCCTTGAGCCGCTTGCGCAGATTGGAGATGTGCACCCAGACCACGTTGATTCCGGCGTCGCTGTCCCAGCCCCAGACGCGCTCCATGATGCGCTCGGCGGAAAGCACGATTTTCGGGGAGCGGGGAAACAGCTCCATCACCTGAAACTCCCTGCCGCTCAGGCGCACGGAGCGCTCGCCGCAGGAGAGCATGCCCGTGCCGGTGTCCAAGCTGACGCCACCGTAGCTCAGCACCGCCGGGTGATAGCTGCCGCCCCGGCGCAGCATCGCGCGCACACGGCAGATCAGCTCGTCCGGCTCGAAGGGCTTGGGCAGGTAGTCGTCCGCCCCGGCATTGAAGCCGGTGATGCGGTCGCCTGTCTGCGCCTTCGCCGTGAGCATCATCACCGGCGTGGTCACGCCCGCGTCCCGCAGCTTTTGCAGCACCTCGACGCCGTTGAGCTTTGGCATCATCACATCCAGAATAATGGCGTCGTATTCCGCCGCCATTGCATATTCATAAGCGTCAAAGCCGTCGTGCACGGCATCCACGCTGAACTGGTTCTTTTCAAAGGACACCGTCAGCGCCTCCGCCAGATCAATCTCGTCCTCCGCAATCAGCAGATGCATGCCTCTCACCCACCTTATTCTGATTATACCGCACGGCCTGAAAAAACGCAACTAGAGCGTCTCGCGGTTTTCCTCTCTGCCGCAGGAAATGTTCAGATTGCCGTTGCGGCAGCGCAGCGCATCGAAAAAGGCCTTCGGCGGCTGCGCATCGTGGAAGCGCACGCGATATTGCAGCTCATTCTTACTTTATGCCGTTGATCTACCAGATGAGCGACATCGTAAAAGCAGAGGGCGATGATTACAGTTGCTACAGTGCAGATTCCAGAAAGATAATTGCATCCTGCGCCAGTGTGGCTGTGAGTATCAAATCCGTTTTGGACACGCCGCTGCTGACGGATGACGGACTGCTGACAGACGCTTCGGAGGGAACTGCAACAAATATTGAGGTTTTTTTGAAGAATCTGAAAATCCCATATTGATGAGTGATAACTTTTGCAAAGTCGGCTGTCGGAAACGGCAGCCGCTTTTCCTACTGCAGTATGTCAGAATCACTTGACGAACAAGCGTTCTATATGCTATACTATATCTTGCTCTCATAGCAGAGTCCACAACTGAATATCTGAAATGAAACAAAAGGCAGCCGTCGAAAGAAATTGCGGCTGCGCCGCTCCTGTTGCTGAGTCTGCCAGCGGAGCGGAAAAAGCAGACATTGAAGGTTTCTGAAAAGCAGAGCCGGTACATAGTTTCATCAAAGATAGAGCGAGAGATTTTCTCCCGCTGATTTGATGTGCTGTGTACCGGCTCTTTTTATCGTTGTAGCCACCGTTCACAAAAAGTTTACAAAAATTCTTTTGTGCAAACGGCAAAAAAGTTCCCAGTTGATTATTGAGGGGGTTAATTTTCGGCCCTTCTCGCTGCCTACCTATTGAGGGGCAAATTGAAAACTGAATGACCGTCCGAATGGGATATGACCGAGCGAAGATATGAGCTTGGCGACGCTGCGGTGAGATTCCGGGGCAGGGATAGAAAAACGACATTCGGAGAAAGCGGCGAAGCAATCTAAAAACGCAAGGTGCTGTCCACAGGAATAACGAGCATCGGATTGTGACCCCACAATCCAGATCCGCAGCCTTGCGGCATGCGGACTAACTCAGGGGCGGTGCCCCTGAGTACCCCACGAAAGAATGGAGATGCCAAAATGAAAGAAAAAAAAGTGCGTATCAGAGTACGCCTGACCGAAGAAGAAAAAGAGAAATTGGAGCGAAACAGCGCTCTATGTGGCCTGTCCCAAAGTGAGTATGTCCGCCAGCTATGCCGGGGCATTCACCCGAAACCAAAACCCCCGGATGCGTTTTGGCAGCTGATGGACGAACTATACAAGGCTCATTTCGACCTGAAAGAATGTGTCAAATACGAGCCGTCCGCCCTTGAACTCTGCACCGAGATCGAACGGTTGGTACTGGACTTACAGGAGGCGATCTAATGGCAACGACTTCTCTTTGGCACATCAAAGGCCGTTTGAAAGACCTCATCGACTATGTGGAGAACCCGGAAAAGACGGCGGCGAAAACTCCGGAGCTGCAAGACCTATACAATGTGTTTTCCTATGTCCAGCGCCCAGAGGCCACACAGGAGGGCGAGTATGTCACCGCCCTCAACTGCCTGAAGGAAACTGCTCTGCGGCAGATGATCCTCACCAAGAAGCGTTACGGAAAGACGGACGGCTACATCGCTTGGCACGGCTACCAGAGCTTCAAGCCGGAGGAGGTCACACCGCAGCTTGCCCACGAAATCGGCGTGAAGCTGGCAAAGGAAATGTGGGGCGACCGCTTTGAGATCATCGTCACCACCCACCTCGACAAGGAGCATCTACACTGCCACTTCTGCTTCAACTCCGTGTCCTTTCGGGATGGCGGCAAGTATAACTATTCCAAAACAGAGCAACTGCGTTTGCGAGAAGCCTCAGACCGGCTTTGCCGGGAATATGGGCTGTCCGTCATTGAGAATCCGCACAAAGCACCTTCTCGCCCTGTGTGGCTGGACGAGAAAAGCGGCAAGCCCACCCGTTACAATGTCTACCGCGCCGATGTGCAGGAGGCGATGGACTTCAGCCGCACGCCTTACTATATGGAGGACTATCTCCGGCGCAAGGGGTATATCACCGACTTTACGGGCAAGCACTGGAAGATACGCTTGCCCCAGTACGAGCACTTCACAAGGCTGGACACGCTGGACGAGCGGTGGACGCCGGAGAATATTCGCCTCGGACGATACGCCTCCTTCGGCAATCGCAGGGCGTATATCAGTTATCCGCCCCAAATGCCGCAAGAGCTTTCGGATTGGTTCCGCCCGTTCCATAAGACCAGTCATATCTACAAACGGTATCTGCACTACTGCTATCTGCTGGGGTACTTACCGAAGCACACCGACTATAAGCCCACCAGTCCGTATCTGAAGGAGGACTTGCGGAAGCTGGATGAGCTGTCCCAGCAGGTGCGGTATATGAGTAAATACGGCATTGAAACCTTTGACGATTTGTACGCAGACCGGGAGAAAATCCGGCAGGATAGCACTGCTTGGTTGCACCTAAATCCGTACTTTCAGTTTTGTGCGGTACTTTCCCCGATTCCACCGAGCATTGCCCGAAATTGCGGAACAGTTACGACATCCGGATAGGATGCAAAAAGCTGATCGTAATAGCTGCGGTTTTTCTGCATAGTGCGATCCTCCGTGTTGTTTTTCGTCAATGGCAGGAAGAATCGCTTGTTTGCAAGCCAGCATCCCTCCAACATCCCTCCAAGCCGCTTTTTTGACACACAAAACTCCAAAATCGGAATGTGATTGATACGACTGGATTTTTGCCGTCAAAACGCTTGGAAGCATTGAAAACACTGGCTTTTTCGTGTCCTGATAATTCTTCAAAAGTCTGTTGGGTTCTTCTGAAATCCAAATGAGTTTGAAAACTCAAAATCCACCGCCAGCGATGGCGTGCCGGTTCGAGTCCGGCCACCGGCACCATGGCGAGTGTTCTTACAGCATTTGAAAGGCTGTAAGAACACTCGCTTTTTATACAGCGAGTTCACAGGGGGCGTAGTTGA
>CAKUJA010000031.1 GCA_934661135.1 uncultured Oscillospiraceae bacterium | reverse complement strand
CTTTCCAAACTGTGACCGCTCTGCTGGGTCACAGTTTGGTTCTGGGGAGCGCCCTTGGATTCCGCGGCGTATGGAATGTCAGAAGTGTGTACGATGATGACTCCGAAAGGCGACGCGCAGAGCGCAGAGACCTTTCGGGTGGTAGGGACTGGCGCAACGGACAGAGAAAGTCCAAGATTATTTGAGTCAAATTCAGGACTGCGGTTGGCACTGTGCCCTCTTTCTTTTCTTGGCAGATTGAAACCGTTCTTTTCTTTCTGAAGGAGAAAGAAAAGAATGGGTTCAAAAAAAGCGTTTCTTTGGGTGCGGTGAAAGAAAAACCAACCTGCAACCGGGACGGTTACAGGTTGGTGCGAGGAATTATTTGGCGCCGTAGGAGCGAATGAGACGAAGCAGGTCGAGCAGGGTATCGTCCGACTGGCCGAGCTGCTCGAGGTCGACCGTTTCGGCGCGCGCCATGTCCAGCAGCTCGGTGCCGCGCTGCGCAATTTCCGCGGTGACGGCGGCATTGTCCTGCACCTCCGCCTGATAGCAGAGCACCTTGAGGTGTGCGATCAGATCGCGTGCGTCGCCGCTGGTTTCATAGGCGGCGCGGGTGTCCGCGGCGCTGACGCCGGAGAGGTCGCCGAGCGGGAAGCCGCGCTGCTGCTTGACGAGCTTGGAGCCGAAAAAGACAGCGGCGATGCAGAGCACGGTGACGAGAAGCGAGAGCGTGCGGGCGGTTTTCTGTTTGGCGGTCGGGGTGCTGTTCATGGAAATGCTCCTTTGGGGTTATTCGGCGACTTCGCACCAGTCGATGGCCATGGCCGCATAGGTCTTGGCCGCATTGATGAGGTCGTCGATGTAGATGAATTCGTTGTCGCCGTGGACGTTATTGTTCAGCGCGCCGGGGCCGAGCACGACGGCGGGGACACCCTGGCGGCCGAGATAATATGCGTCGCAGACGGCGCGGAAGCCGGAGATGATGGAGTGGCGGCCGGTTGCGGCTTCGACGGCACCGCAGAGCGCCTGCACGCCCGGGTGGTCTTCAGGGACGGAGAACCCAGGCCAGTCCTGAATGACGGGTGCTTCGACGATGGGCGGGTGTTCGCGGAGCCAATCGTCGGTCGAGGCGATGGCGGCGACGCCGCGGCGGATTTCATCGAGCAGTTCGTCACGGCTGACGAGATGATCCGGATACCAGACGCTATACGTGTATTTCATCTGGGACGGGACAGTGCCGAGGTATTCGCCGCCCTGAATGAAGGCGGGGTTCATCGTGAATACGCCGACGCCCTGCTGGTCGTGGCCACCCTTGCCGCCGTAGCCGAGCACCGGATCGCGGTAGCGATGGTTCCACTCGACCTCGAGACGGTTGAAATAGTCGACGAAGGGGAGGGATTTGCGGAAGGCGTCGACTGCAATGTCGTTGCCGCTGACAAGGCCGCCCGGCTGCGGGAAACGCATTTGGTTGACGGCGCTGACGTGGACGCCCTTGCCCTGCACGATCAGATTGAAGAACACGAGCGCGGAGGACGAGATCTGCACCTCGAGGTTGCTCGGCTCGCAGACGATGGCAAAGTCGGTATGGTAGAGATCCTTGACGGCGCGCTCGGCGCCGATGGTTTCGGCGGACTGCGACTCCTCGCCGACGCTGGAATGGAGCACAACGTCGCCCTTGAGCTCGATGCCGCAATCGGCCAGCGCCTTGAGCGCATAGAACGCGGCGGCAAGGCCGCCCTTCATGTCGCTGGTGCCGCGGCCGTAGAGCTTGCCGTCCTTCACGGCCGGCTCGAAGGGCGGGAACTCCCAGCGCTCGGGGTAGCTGATGGGGACGACGTCGCTGTGGCCGTTGAAGGCGAGGGATTTGCCGCCGCCGCAGCCTTTGCGCGTGGCGACGACGTTCGGGCGCTTGCCCTCCTCATCATACGCCTTCATCACGACGGTGTCAAATTTCGTGCCGCGCATCTGCCCGGCAAAGAATTCCTGCATGGGAAGCTCGTTGCCCTGGCTCTCGCCGTCGTTGATCGTCGGGAAGGAGACCATCTGTTTCAGCAGGTCGACAATCTCGTCGCGGTGGGCGTCGAGGTAGGCAAAGACAGTTTGTTTGGCATCCATGATTGCAATTCCTCCTTGTTCAGATAAAAGCAGGAGCAAGTGTGAAAAACGGTTCAACTTGCTCCTGCCGGTTCAGACGGATGGGATCACTCTTTCCAGGAGATGATCTTTTTCTGGGCGAACGTGACAAGCGCGTACAGCAGAATGCCGATGATCATCACGTAGAAGATGCAGGCGAAGGAGTCGGTGACCTTCATGTACTGCGAATACTTGATGATCTGGGAGCCGAGACCGGTGTTGCCGGCGTTATATTCCACGCTGATGCAGCCGGTGGTCGCCATGATAGCGGCAAGCTGGATGCCGGTGAAAATATCCGTTGCGGCGGAGGGCAGGGACATCTTGAAGTACGTCTTGACGCGGGACGCGCCCATGGACTGCATCAGCTCCTTACGGATGGTGGGGACGTTCAGGAAGCCGGTGCAGGCGTTCATATTGATGATAGCGAAGGACTGGATGACGACGACGGTGATGCGGAGCGTCAGGCCGTAGCCGAGCATGAGCATCAGCAACGGAATGAGGCAGATCATCGGGGTCGTGACCAGGAAGGTGACATAGGGACTGAGGGCGGCGCTGACGATCGGAGAGCTTGTGATGAGCGTGGCGAGCAGCAGGCCGACGGGGATTGTAATCAGGAAGCCGACGAGCACGACCTCAAGCGTGATGAGGATGTGCGGCCAGTATTCGCCGAAGTTGAGCACCATGGCCTTGAAAATATCGGTCGGCGCGGGAAGGAACCACTTGGGGATTTCCTTGACGCGGCACATGATCTCCCAGAAGCCGAAGGCCAGAAGGAAGGTGACAAGGGGAGCGACAACGCTCGTAATTCTTTTCTTTACCATACCGGATCTCCTCCTTACTTGATCTTGCTCAGGTCGATCTCGCCGATGGCGTTTTCGAGGTACTGGCGGTAGCCGATGAACTTCGGTTCGGTAATCATGGAGAGCTTGCGCGGACGCGGCAGATCGAGGTCGACGACTTCGACGAGACGGCCCGGATGCGTGCCCATGACGAACACTTTGTCGGAAAGGAGCACGGCTTCTTCAATGTTGTGGGTGATGAAGATGATGGTTTTTTTCGTTTTTGTCCAGATGTCGAGCAGCTCCATGTTCATCTGCTCACGGGTCAGCTCGTCAAGCGCGCCATACGGCTCGTCCATGAGCAGAATCTCGGGATCGTGCACCATGGCGCGGATGACGCCCGCGCGCTGGAGCATACCGCCGGAGATTTCATGCGGATGGGCGTTGGCGTAGTCGGTCAGGCCGACCATGGCCAGCAGATCGTCGACGCGCTGCTCCCACTGCTTCCCCTTCAGACCGAAAACGTCGAGCGGGAGGGCGACATTCTGGCGGACGGTGTACCACGGGAGCATATTCGGCTGCTGGAAGATGAAACCCATCTTGCGCAGCACGTCGGCAGGCATTTTCTTGCCGGCGTGGTTGACCTTCTGGCCGTCGATGTAGATATTGCCTTCGGTGGTATCGATGATGCCGTCGAGCATCCGGATCAGGGTCGACTTGCCGCAGCCGGACGGGCCGAGGATGGCGACGAACTCACCGGGCTGGATGTCCATGGAGTAATCCTTGACCGCGATGATGTCCTGACTGCGCGTATGGAAAATTTTTGTTACGTGTTCAAATCTGATTTTCGGTTCCTGCACGGTCGACACCTCCTTACTTCTTCCACAGGACGACGCGCTTTTCGATCATCTCCACGAGGCTGTAAAAGATGATGCCGATCAGAGCGATGATGATAATGCAGCCGTAGCTCTGCTCAAAGTTGGAGTATTTGAGGAACTTGATGATTCGGTCGCCGAGACCGATGTTGCGGCTGACGAAGTCGGCGGACACGGCGCCGATGGTTGAGAAGATACAGCCGAGCTTCAGGCCGGTGAAAACCTGGGGCATGGCGTTCATAAACGTGACATAGATGAAGGTCTGGAGCTTGGTGGCGCCGACGCAGCGTGCCAGCTCCAGCTTTTCCTTTTCCACGGTGGTGAAGCCGTTGAGCGTATTCAGGCAGATGATCGGAACGGCCTGAATGATGACGATGATGACGCGCAGGTTCGGCGCGGTGCCCATCCAGAGGGTCATCAGCGGGATGAGGGTGATCATCGGGGTGATGGTCAGGCAGATGATGAGCGGGCGGACGGCCTTGACGATCAGCTCGAACTGCGAGAAAACGGCAGCGAGCAGAATGCCGACCGGGACAGCCACGATATAGCCGATGAGGATCATCTTGATCGTAAAGAGCATATCGGGCAGGATGACATGGAACGAGCGGATCGTGCCCTTGACCATATTGGACGGCAGAGGAAGCACGTAGGATGGGACGTGGAACACGCGCAGGCAGATTTCCAGCGCGGCGACGATAAAGACCAGAACGACCAGAGGGGCAAGGATGGTCTTGGGGTCCCGCTTGGTCTTGGGTTTGCGGGTGATGATTGCTTTGTTTTCAGCCATTTGTCCTGCCTCCTTTACATCGTAGCGCGGATGATGTCGTTGATCTGCGCACGCAGCTCGTTGTAGCGAGCATTCTGGCCGATGTTGTGGTTGCGCTCCTCGAGCGGAATGTCAACCTGAATCTCGTGCGTGATGACGGCGGGTTTATTCGAGAGAATGAAGATCCGGTTGGCCAGAAGAAGCGCCTCGTCGACGTTGTTGGTGACCATGATGACGGTCTTTTGCGTCTTTTTCCAGATATTCAGGATCTCATACGAGAGCATTTTGCGGGTGATGGCGTCGAGCGCGCCGAGCGGCTGGTCGAGCACGAGAATTTCGGGGTCGTGCACGAGGGCGCGGGCGATGCCGACACGCTGTTTCATGCCGCCGGACAGCTCGTGCGGGTAGACGCGCTTATAATCGAGCAGGCCGACGGTGTCGAGCATCTCATCGACGCGCTTTTCCCACTTTTCACCCTTGAGCTTCATGACCTGAAGCATGAACTTCAGGTTGCCCGCGGCGGTACGCCACGGGAGCAGGTTGTGGCTCTGGAACACGAAGCCGAACTTCTTCAGCTCGCTTCTCGGCACACATTTGCCGATGTCGACGCCGTTGAGCTCCATGGAGCCGGAGGTCGCTTCCTCAATGCCGGCGAGAATCTTCAAAAAGGTGGACTTGCCGCAGCCGGAGTTGCCGAGGATGACGATGAACTCCTTCTCCTCGATGTCCATGCTGATGTCTTTGATGACTTCGATGTAATTGCGCTCGCCTTCGGCACCGAAGGACTTGGCAATATGCTTCACACTAAATACGTTGTTTCCCATGTTCTCCTCCAAAATAGGGCGGTCACAGCTCGAGACCGGGTTCAAACAGATTGTCCATCGACAGTTCGATGGGTTTGCCGACAATCTTGGCCATATAGGCGACGTAGGCGGCGTGCTCGACAAAGTCGGACAGGATAAAGGCGTCCTCGAGATCGGTGCCGAGGACAACGGCGCCATGGCTGCGCAGCAGCGCGGCGCGCTTATCCTGCCCCAGCGCGGCGACAATATGATCGCCGAGCGTGGTGGAGCCGATCAGACCATATTCGGCGCAGGGGACGCTGCCGCCGAGGAAGATGCCGGATTCCGCCAGCAGGAAGGGAATGTCCTCGCCGGTGGCGGCGAAGGCGGACGAATAGAGCGGATGGCTGTGGACGATGGCGTTGATCTCCGGCCGGGCGCGGTAGATGGCGAGGTGCATGGGCAGCTCGACCGTGGGCAGGAAGCCGTTATCTTCGACGAGATTGCCGTCGATGTCGCACACACAGATGTGCTCGGCTTTGATGACCGTCCAGTCCGGACGGATGTCGAAGCTCTTGTTCGGCCGCGGGCAGACGTAGATCAGGCCGGTTTCCGTGTCGCGCATACTCCAGTCGCCGGAGTCCATACCGGGTGTGAGATGCTTTTCCACGAAGCGTTTTGCATAGGAGGCAGTGAGGAGCTTAAACTCCCAACGGACAGGTTTGCTCATAGTGTCTCATCCTTCCTTTCGGTTTTGTTAGGCGGTTATAACTTGGCACCAATGCTGCCGTGTTCCGAAGCGGGCGGACTTACTTCAGAGCCTTGCGGCCGAGAATGCAGTCCATGGCAGCGGAAGAATTATAGACGATCTGATTGGTGTAGTATTTATAGTTGGGGCAGCATTCGGCGCTCGCCCAGCCGTCGTAGCCGATGGCATCGAAGGCGGCGATAACGGCCGGCCAGTCGACATCGCCGGCCAGCAGGTCGACAAAGCCGGAAAGACGCTGCACGTCGCGGCGGAAGTCTTTGAAGTGTACCTTTTTGATGCGCTTGTTCAGAATCTTGATCCAGTGCTGCGGATAGCCGAACAGGAGCATATTGCCCACATCGAGGAAGGCGGCGACATAGTCGGAGCCGATTTCGTCGAGGAAGTTACGGAACTCGAGCGGACTGAGCAGGAACTTGTTCCAGATGTTCTCAATGCCGATGATGACCTTCTTTTCCTCGGCGTAGGGCGCCAGCTCTTTGAAGGCGGCCTGCGAGCGCTCGTAGGCGACGTCGTAGTCGATGATCTCGCTGCCGGCGAAGAAGGAGACGTTATCGGCGTCAGGCACGACATCCTCCGGGCGGAAGTCGACGCCGACGGTTCCGGGCGGGACGAGGATACAGTCGATGCCGAGCGCGGCGGCTGCGTCGATCTGCCGGCGGCAGACCTCCTTGGCCTTCTCGCGGATGCCCTCGTCATTGGCCGTAAACGACCATTCCCAATAGAGGCCAGTCGCCAGAGAGCAGAGCGTGATGCCGATGTCATCGGCCAGCTTACGGATGGCATGGAGTTCTTCCTCAGTGCTCTCCAGGCTGCACGGGCCGGTCTTGGAGAAGGCCAGCTCAATGCCCTCGAAGCCGGCGTCCTTGGCGATACGCATACAATCTTCGATGGAGCTGTTGGGGTCGAACGACCAGATGTTGATACTCTTTTTGATCTTGCTCATGGTGAATAGACCTCCTTGTCGGAATGGGGTTTATGGTGTGGATTGCTGCTTCGGCTGCGGCGCAAGCAGCACCTCCAGACCGCTCTCGCGCAGCACGGTGATTTTTTCGGGTGAGGTATTTTCGTTGGTCACGATCGCATCCACAGCGGAGAAGGGGCAGACGTTTACAAATGCGGGTTTCTCAAACTTGCTGACGTCGCACATCATCACGCGGCGGCTGGCGATGCTGAGGATCAGGCGCTTGATGCTGATTTCGTCGATGCCGAAGTCCATGAAGCCTTTTTCCATGTTGACTGCGTCGGCAGCCATGAAAGCGATGTCGACAAACAGCTCTTTGAGCATCTCCTCGGCAAAGAAGCCGTAGAGCGTGCTGCTGGAGCTTTTGAGCTGGCCGCCGACGACGATCAGCGAGTTATCGGTGCAGGAAACCTCCTTGGCGACATCGATGTCGTTTGTCACAACGGTCAGGTGGCGGAACTGCGAGAGCGTGGAGGCGAGGGCGCGGCCGGTGGTGCCGGCACAGATATAGATGGTGGAGCCCTCGGTGATGAGCTTTGCGGCTTCGGCGGCGACCTGCTCTTTTTCCTCCTTCTGCATATGCATACGCAGGTAGAGCGGCACTTCACTGGTGAGCGCGCGGTCGTATTTCATGGCGCCGCCGTGGGTGCGGAGCAGCACCTTGTCCTCGCCGAGCTGCACAAGGTCGCGGCGGATGGTCGCCTTTGAGACGTTCAGCTCTGCGGACAACTCCTCGACGGTCGCAATGCCGTTCTGATTGACCAATTGGACAATTTTGTCGTAACGTTCCGGTTTTAACATAAGTCCCCCCTGAAAAAATGGGGACCTGAATGGCATCAATAGCTGTGCATGATCCCCTTTGTTGTTTGGTAAAGCGCGGCGTAGCGTTCGCGGCCGCCGGCATATGCCTTGTAGTGTTCCTCGCTCGGCTCAATGGCACGGGCGATGCGGATGTTCTGCGCAAGCTCGGCACAGTCTTTGTAGCGGCCGGTGGTGAGCGCGGCGATCAGCGCGTCGCCGTAGGCGGCGCCGGTTTCAACCTCGGCCACGTATTGGCGCTTGCCGCTGATGTCGGACACGGCCTGAAGCCAGACCGGATTCTTTGTGCCGCCGCCGACGGCCATGACCTTCTTCGTGCCCATCTGCTTGGCGTCGAAAATCTCAAAATGCTGGTTGATGCCGTAGCCGACACCTTCGAGCATGGCCTTGTAGATGTGGCCGCGGGTATGCTGGAGGTTCAGGCCGAAGATCATGCCCTTGGCCTCCGGATCGTTGATCGGCGTGCGCTCGCCGGAGAAATAGGGCAGGATGACAAGGCCGTCGCTGCCGGCGGGGATGCCCTCCGCCAGCTTCATCATTTCGGCGTAGACGTTGCTGCCGTCGGCTTCGCAGCGGGCGGCGATGTCAGCCGCCATATTCTCGCGGAACCAGCGCGTGAGCGTGCCGGCGCAGCTCATGCCGGCGGCGACGGAATAGGTGCCCTTGAAAAGGTAGGGGCCTGCCCAGAGCCGCTTGTCGGTTGTAAGCTTTTCGACGACGTGGATGATGAAGATGGACGAGCCGTACATACACATCATATCGCCCGGATCGAGCACGCCGACGCTGAGCGCCTCGGCGCTGGCGTCCGCCGTGCCGGTGGTGACCGGCGTGCCGACCGGAAGGCCGGTGGCTGCGGAGGCGGCGGGCGTGACGGTGCCGGCGATTTCATTCGTCCAGCGGCACTCGGCGAGCTGGTCGCGGCGGCAGAACAGGGACAGATCCTCCTCCCAGTCCAGCTTTTCCATGCTGTAAATGGGAACCCAGGTCGCGGCGGTGTAGTTGTCGATGACAAAATTGCCGGTGAGCTTGGCAACCATATAGGATGTGCTGGTGAGGAATTTGTCGGTTTTGGCGTAGATTTCCGGCTCATGGTTCTTGATCCAGAGAATCTTCGCGGCGGCGGACTGCGTAGTCAGCGGCGTGCCGCAGCGGTCGAAAATATTGTCGGCGCCGTAGCGCTGCTCAAGGTCGGCGATCTCGTTGACCGCGCGGCAGTCGATGCCGTAGAGGATGCCCTTGCGCAGCGGCTTGAGATCCTTGTCGACCGGCAGGCAGCAGGGGCCGATGGCGCTGCAGCCGACGCCGGCGATGTCCTTCGGATCAATGCCGGAGGAGGCGATCAGAGCCTTGCTGATGGTGCAGAGGTCGCCCCACCAGACCTTTTCCGCGTCGTGCTCGGCGTAGCCGGGGTGCGGGATTTCCATTTCGTGCGGGCAGGCATGATAGGCGACAATTTTGGCGTTTTCATCGACCAGCGTGCCCTTGCTTTCAAATGTACCGACGTCGATGCCCATGTAATATTTGGCCATGGTCTGTCCTCCTTTAATCATCTATGATTCGCGCAAAAAATGCAAGTGTTTTTGCGAAATAATCAATATCGGTTGAGCTGGAAGTGCTCGTCTACCCGGCGCATCATGCCGGCGCAAACGGTGGCAAGCGCGTCGATGTCGTTGACGTCGCAGACTTCAACGGGGGTATGCGTATATCTGGCCGGGAAACCCATTTCGAGGCAGGCAACGCCGTCGCCCTCGAGCTGGATGTAGGCCGAGTCGGTCAGGATGCCGAGGGAGGCGAAGCGCTGGAGCGGCAGACCCAGCTCGGCGGCGGTCGCCTTGGCGAGCTTGAACATCGGCTCGTGGGCGAGCGTGCCGTTCAGTGTGCCGCGGCCATGGAAGCTATACAGGCCGACGGTCGGCCCCTTGCCCATGCAGTCCTCGAACTTGGTGACGAGATCCTTCGTGGAGCCGTCGAGCATGACGTCGAGCGAGATGGCAAGATCCGGCTTGACGGTGCGCGCGGCCATCATCGCGCCGCGCAGGTTGAATTCCTCCCAGACCGTGCCGACGAGGTAGGTGTCGCAGAGTGGGGGAGTTTCCTTGAGCTGACGGGCGATTTCGACAAGGCAGGCGCAGGCGCCGCGGTTGTCGACGGCGGTGCCGGTGACGCGGGTGCCCTGAAGCTCCTGGAACGCGGGCTTGTAGACGACCGGGCAGCCGACATAGATGCCCATTTCATGCACCTGCTCGGCGCTGGTTGCGCCGACGTCGATGAACAGAGAGGTGACGAGGTCGACCTTGTATTTTTCCTCTGCCGGGGTTGCATGATGCGCCTTCGGCCCGAAAACGCCGAGATGCCATTGGCCGTCTTCGCTGCGGATGACGACTTCGAGACCGGGCAGAACTTTTTCGGGGATGCCGCCGAGACGGTCGACCTGAATAAAGCCGTCGGACTCGACCTTGCGGACGATGAAGCCGAGCTGATCCATGTGGCCGAAGATCATGGCGCGGGGCGCCTTGGGATCGGTGCCGGGGATTTTGGCGATGACATTGCCGACGCGGTCGATGGTGACGGTCTGGCAGAACTGCTCCAGATGCGGCTTGAGCTTATAGGCCATTTCCTTTTCGTAGCCGCTGGGCGCAGAGGTCAGCATGAACTCTTTCAAAACTTCTTTGGTGAATGCAGACATGATTTAGTCCTCCTGTTCCTGTAAGATCCTGAGAATGGTTTGCTTCATTTCGTTGTGGTTGTAGACGTCGTAGTCCGCGCCGACCGCGTCCCGCGCGCCAAAGTCGTTTTGCATGGCGACGGTGATGCAGCCGTTGGCTTTGCCGCTGACAACGTCCTCCTCCCGGTCGCCGACCATGATTGCCTGCTCGACGCCGAGGATCTTTTTCAGCTCGGGAATGGCGGCAATCTTGTTGTAACCGGGTTTTGCGTGCCAGACGTAGGAGAACAGCGGCAGAACGCCGAACTTCTCCAGCAGTGCCATCAGGTAGCCGCGCTCGGCGTTGGAACAGACCGCGATGGGCGCAACGGCGGACAGGGCGCGGAGCATTTCGACACAATCCGGCTCGATCTGCGCGTGATCCTCGATGGCCTTCGGCGCGTAGCGGAAGATGCCGTCGAAAAACTGCTTGCAGAGCGCTTCGTCGTCGGTGCCGAGGATGCGGCGGCAGGCGTCGGGAATTTTATCGCCGACTGTGGTATTGGCCAGCTCGCGGCTGATCGGCGGGCGACCCATATCGGCCAGCGCCAGATTCATGGCGTAGTAGTTGATGTCGGTGGTGCCGTAGAACAGCGTACCGTCGAAGTCGAACAGGACTGCGGTTTTTTTCATAGTACCCTCCGTTCAGGAATATGTAATCAGTGCTTTGTCGATGGAAACATCGGCGGCGGCACGCCATGCGGCCTGCACGGTTTTCCAGTTTTCGTCGCGCGCCTGTTGGGTAAACTGCGCGGTTAGCTCCTCTTTGACAGTTTCAAATGGGACAACGCCCGGCTGGAGCGTATCGGCCCAGTAGAGCAGTGTGTAGCCGTATTTGAGCGCAACCGCGTCGTCTGCGACGCCGCCCTCGGCCGGAATGGACATGGCGGCCGAGAAATAGTCGGGCGAGAAGCGGTCGGTGGTTTCACAGAGATAGTTGATGCGGGGAGATGCGCCGTCGTTTGCGGCGGCGTAGAGCGTGTCAAAGTCGGCTCCTGCGGCGAGCTGCGCGCGGATGGCGGCAAGCTGCTCCTGCGCGCGGGTCTGCTCAGCGGCAAGCGTATCTTCGTAGGCGGTGCTCTCGTCGGTGTCAATTTCCTCGAGCTGGTTGAGCAGGGCGATGACTTCGTTGTCATAGCGCACGTCCCACTCGTGGAGCACGCGGTAGGCAGCGGGTATGTAAACAACCACCGTATTGCCAAGCATGGCGGATTCAAAGGTGGAGGGATTGTCTGCAAATTCAGTTCGCTGCTCGGCGAGCAGCGTGTCGTAAAGGGCACGGGCGTCCGAATCGGACGCGTCGGGGATGTCGGCGTCGACCCGGCTGCGCAGACCGGCAATCAGCGCGGAGGTGCGGGCACTTTCGGTGACCATTTCCTCGGTGAGACCGCTGCTTTCCAGCGCGAGCAGCACCATGGCGTCGAGATCTTCGCCGGTGAAGGTGGGATAGTTGGCGGCAATGGTCTGCTGGAAGCGCGCTTTTACGCCGTCCCACGCGGCGGAAACCTCGGCTTCCTGCGCGGCGGTGAGCGTGATGCCGAGCTGCTCGGCCTTTTGCTCCAGAAGAACCTGGTTGATGAGTGTCTCGAGCACGCCGGACGCCTGCTCGGTCAACTTCCGGTTGATCTCGTCGGCGGAAAGCGTGGCGGACATTGCGCTGTACATGGACTCAATGTTGACCATCTGCGCGGCAAACTCACTATATAAAATGTCGGTGCCGTTGACGGTGGCGACCACCGGATCTTCGGCGGGCGCAGTCTCCGCGGGCGCGGAAGCGCTGGCAGCGGAGGAATCCTCCGCAGGCGCGGCAGAAGAAGCATTGGAAGGGGATTTGGCACAGGCGCAGAGCAGGCAGAGTGCCAGCAGAAGCGCGGTAAGGCAGAAAATGCGATGTTTCATGGGCGTACCTCTTAAGAAACTCGGGGGCGAAACGCCCCCGAGTCAATCAGCCAGTTACTGCGTTCGGCAGTTCGTACGATATGGAGAGGATTATTCCGCCTCGTAGTTCGCAGCGACGCTTTCCCAGTCGTAGGCATCGGCGTCCGCTTCAACTTCGGAGCGATCCCAAGTGGTGTCGACGAATTCGTTGGTGTAGATGTCTTCCAACGGAATTTCCTTGGAGATAACGCCGGAAGCGAGCATGGTGTCGACGTTGAGCTGCCAGCCTTCGTCGGTGCACAGACCGAGGTTTTCAAGGCGCTCAGCTTCCGTGTCGGAGCCGGGTTTACCGAACATCTGGTATGCACGGCCTTCCTGCACGTAGACGGCTGCTTTCCAGGTGACGTCGATGTTCGGCCACTGTGCGCAGGAGACGGCTGCGGCTGCGTTGGGGTTGTACTTGGTGAAGTAGATGCCCTTGCAGAGTGCACGGACGAAGCCGCGGATGACGTCCGGCTCGTTCTCGATCATGTCAAGGCTGGTGATGATGGAGTTGGAGTTGGTCTGCAGAATTTCGTGGCCGTCGATGTAGTTGAAGTTGTAGTTCTGGCCGATGAGCTGGTAGGCTTCGCCGGGCCAGGAGAACAGGATGTCGAGATTGCCTTCGGCAACCTGCACGAAGCGGTTGTCGCCGGCGACGACGAACTCAACGTCCTCGGAGCAGTCGATACCGGCAGCAACGAGGGTCGGGGTGACGAGGGATTCCCAGGACGGGTCGCCCAGGGCGATGGTCAGCTTGCGGCCATACTTCTCCTGCGCGTCGACGATGTCTTCAAAGCTCTGGAACGGAGCGTCCTTCAGAACGCACAGACCCCAGATGTTGATGGCGTCGTATGCGCAGACAACCTTGATGGGCAGGCCTTCTTCGATGGACTGGAGGATCAGGGACGGGCCGGGAACGGCGAAGTCGGCCTGACCGGTGGCGACCATCTTGCAGTCGGTGGTGCCGATGGTTTCGATCATTTCAATGTCGAGACCTTCCTCAGCGGCGTAACCAAGATTCTGAGCAACCCAGAACGGGGTGTCTTCCAGAACCTCAGCGGTACGGGTGAGGCAGAACTTGACGGTGCGAAGCTCGCCGGTGGAAGCGTCGGACGTGTCTTCAGTCTTGGTGTCGTCGGTCTTCGTGTCGGTGGTCTCCGTGGTGTCGTTGGTGGCGGGAGTGCTGTCGGCGGGAGTCGTGGTGTCAGTGGTCTTGCTGCTGCACGCAACCATACTCAGCAGCATCAGCAGTGCAAGTAACAAAGCCGTGATCTTTTTCATTACGTGTTCCTCCTAATGTCTCCTTTTTAATTCGATCTGCACACATCGATCAAGTGTGAGCAGATCGTTGATAAAGTGCACAATGGCGAACCCTATCAACACCGCTATTTTAGCTTTCTTTTCTGAAACCGTCAAGTGAAAATGAGCGATTTTGCGTGTATTCGCGCAGATTTCTCGATATTGCACAATTTTAACGCCTGATTTTTGGAAGGGTCCGGCCTTGAATTTTGGCTTTTTCACAACGATAGCGGCTCTATTTTGTGCCATGTAACGAAAAATGCAAAAACGATCAAAAATGAGCGAAAATGATTGACACGCGCCAGCGTTTCATGTTAAATTAAAGAAGCCATGGGAGAAGCAGAGCATATTCCATGGCGTTGCACTGTTGCAGCGGCCGCTGCGACGGCAAAACGCGATAGCGACTATTATATTATATAGTATCATGGAATAGATTTTAAGGAGGAGCATTGAAAATGGAATGGATCAAGGAAACGTTTAAGACGGAGAAACCCATCGTTGCCATGTGCCATGTGCGCGCACTGCCCGGCGACCCCTATTTTGATGCCGATGGCGGCATGGAGAAGGTCGTGGATCAGGCGCGCGCGGAGTTTTTGGCGCTTCAGGAGGGCGGCGTGGATGCGGTTATGTTCTCGAATGAGTTCAGCCTGCCGTATCTGACGAAGATGGAGCCGGTGACAACGGCGTGCATGGCGCGCGTCATCGGCGAGCTTAAGAGCGAGATCAAGATTCCGTTCGGCGTGAATATGCTGTGGGACCCGTATGCGTCTCTTGATCTGGCTGCTGCGACCGGCGCGGCGTTCATCCGTGAGATCATGTCCGGCGTGTATGCGTCTGACTACGGCCTGTGGAACACCGACCCCGGCGCGACCGTCCGCCACCAGATGCGCCTTGGTCTGAAGAACGTGAAGCTGCTGTGGAACATCGTTCCGGAGGCGGCGAAGTATCTGGCCGACCGTGACATCGAGCAGATCGCCAAGACGACGGTATTTAATAACAAACCCGACGTGCTGTGCGTGTCCGGCATCACAGCCGGCGCGGCGACCGACACCGACCTGCTGGCGCGCGTGAAGAACGTGGTTCCGAACACAGCGGTCTTTGCCAATACCGGCTGCAAGATCAATACGATTGAAAAGATTCTGTCGATCGCGGACGGCGCCGTTGTCGGCACGACGTTCAAGAAGGACGGCCTGTTTGACAACCATGTGGAGCTTGACCGCGTGAAGGCATTCATGGACAAGGTGCGCAGCATCCGCTGAGAAACGTAACACAAAAAACGCATGAGCCGAGAGGCATCGTATGCTGTTTGATGCCCCCGGCTCCGGAGTTCGGAGCCGGGGCGTTTTATAAGACCGGGACAAAATCAGGAACGGAGGATGTTGATGGATGAAAACCTTTAAAATCGCTGTGATTGGCTGCGGTATGATCTCCAAGAGTCATTTTGATGCCATTGCGTCGCTGCCGAACGCGGAGCTGGCTGCGCTGGTCGACGTGCAGCCGCAGCGCGCGGAGGAGACGGGCAAGGCGCGCGGCTGTGCATGGTATACCGACGCGAAGGAAATGCTGGAAAAAGAGCCGTCGGTCGACGTGTGCATTCTCTGCCTGCCGACGTTTTTGCACGCGAGGTTTATTGAGCTCTGCGCGTCCTACGGCAAGGCGGTGCTCTGCGAAAAGCCGTTCACGATGACCGTGGAGGATGCGGAGTATGCGGCGGGTGTGGTTGAAAAGACCGGGATTCCCTATATGACGGCGCAGGTTGTCCGGTTCTGGACGGGTTATACAAGGATCAAAGAAATGATGGAGAACGGCGAGTTCGGCGAACTCTACATGGCATATTTCTCCCGCTGCTCCGAGCGGCAGGTGTGGGGCAACAAGTGGCTGTTTGAGCCGGAACATGGCGGCGGCGCGATGTTTGACATGATGGTGCACGATGTGGACTACATGAACTATCTGTTTGGACCGGCAAAGCAGGTCTACACGCTGGCGAGCAAGGACGACACCGGCTGCTATGACAACGTGTTTGCGAGCGTGACATATGAAAACGGCTGCAAGGCCGTTGCGGAGACGGCATTTAATATGCACACGGGGTATCCGTTTACGATGTATGCCAAGGTGATGGGCTCAAAGGCTGCGGCGGAGCTGACGTATTCCGCAGGATATGACATCAACCAGCGCGACGGCGCACTGGCGGAGCTGAAAATTTTCCGCGAGGGGCAGCCGGCGGAGATCATCGCGCTGGAGCAGTATGACGCCTACCGCGCGGAGATCGCCTATTTCCTCGACTGCCTGGAGAAGGGTGTGAAACCCAGCGTGGTCACGCCGCAGGACAGCGTGGAGGTTATGCGGACGGTCAATGCGATCCATGAATCGGCGAAAACGAACTCGATCGTGGAGATCAAGCGATGAACTCGCTGTTTCTCACGGATATTGACGGGACGCTGATGCGGCGCGACGCGCCGATGACGGATGCGGTTGTCACGGCGGCGCGGGAGTATACGGCGCGGGGCGGACTGCTTGCGGTCTGCACAGGGCGGTCGGTTGTGGCAGCACGCGAGACAGCGCTGCGGCTGGGCGTGAATGTGCCGTGTATCTTGTACGGCGGTGCGTCGCTCTATGATTTTCAGAGCGGGAAGCATCTTTATCTGCACGCATTTCAGGGGGATATTCTCAAAAGTGTGGCAATGGTGCTGGAGCGCCACCCGGACATCAGTATGCAGGTGTTTACGCGGGAGGAGATCTATGTGCTGCGGCGCAACGCGCGGCTGAATGCGCGCGGCGTGAAGGAGGAAAATGTTGGACAGGAGCGAACGCTGGGAGAGGTGCGCGGCGACGTGGTGAAGCTCGTGATGTGCTGCGACGACGCGGAGGAGCTGGCGTCCTGTGCTGCGTATTTCCCGGAGGAGACGTGCGAATTTGCGTTTGCCAGCCGCAATTTTGTGGATGTGGTTGCCAGAGGGTGCAGCAAACTGGACGCGATGCGCGCGCTGGCAAATCATGTCGGCGTACCGTTTGCACAGTTTTTTGCCGCGGGCGACGCGATGACCGATCTGCCGGTGCTGCGGGCGGCGGGCGTTTCGTTTGCACCGGAAAATGCGGTGGATGCGGTGAAGGCGGCGGTGAGCCATGTGGTGCCGGACGTGAAGGACGGCGGTATGGCGCAGGCATTCGCCATGGCGACGAGCAGATTGACAGAGGACGGAAAGGAGATTACGGAATGAAAAATATTCTTTGCTACGGAGACTCAAATACATGGGGGTACGACTACACAACGTATGATCCGGCGCTCGGCTCCGGGCAGCGGATGGCGTTTGACGAGCGCTGGCCGGGACGGGTGCAGCTTGCGCTCGGCAGCGAATACCATATCATTGAGAATGCGCTCAACGCGCGGACAAATATGCAGGACGATCCCTATTTCCCGCACCGGCACGGACTGAACAGCCTGGAGGAAGCGCTCGACGCGCAGGCGCCGCTCGACCTGGTGATTCTTCAGATGGGTGTCAATGAGCTGAAGCATATGTTCAACCTGACGGCGGGCATGATTGCGTTCGGCGTGGAGAAGCTGGTTGCGGCGACACAGCAGTCCTACTACAACTATCCGGCGCCGAAGGTACTGCTGATTGCGCCGGCGCCGGTGAAGAAGGACATCGCGGAGATGATCTTCGGATTCAGCTTCGGGCCGCTGGCATATGAAAAGAGCATGGAGCTGGGCAAGCTCTACAAGGAGATTGCCGCGCGCTATGGCTGTGAATTTATCGACTGCGCGGAGCTGGATTTTGAGATCAACACGCTCGACGGCCTCCACTACTCCAAGGCCGACCATGCGAAGCTGGCCGTTGCCGTGACGACGAAAGTCCGGGAAATGCTCGGATAATTGGAAACGGAAGGCGCACCTGCCTGCAAAAAGCGTTTCTTTGGGTGAGGAGAAAGTCGGAGAAAGCGGGCGGACAGTACCCGCAAGGGGTATGCCGCATCCGGAAAGCTCCTTCGTCGCTAACGGCTGCGCAAAGTCGTCCGCCCCTACGGGTGCGGCGTAGGACGCAAGGTTGTACCGTATCCGTAGGATATTGCCTGACCGCCATCATCAAGATAGCGTGCGGCGCGTAGTCGGATTGCGTGAGGTGACCAGGGGCGGGCAAATAAGACCGGGAAAATGAGTTGTCACATGATGGCGGCACGGTGCGCAGGTATGGTTTTGTACGCCCTCTTTCTTTTCTTGGCAGGTTGAAACCGTTCTTTTCTTTCTGGCTGAGAAAGAAAAGAATGGGTTCAAAAATACGTTTCTTCGGGTGCGGCGGAAAATCGGAAGAAGCGGGCGGACAGGGGTCTCCACCCCCTATGGGGCGGAGGAAGATAAAAATATGCTTTGAAAACCAAAAGACGTTCCGGGAGGAACGTCTTTTGGGGAGACTGTCGAGAAACTATGAAATGCAGTTCTGCGACAGAGTAGCGGGGAAAGAGTGAAAGGGGCAAAAAGCCCCTTTCGCGTTCAATCAAGCAGCTTTTCAAACTTTTTAAGTTTGAAAAGCTGGACGGGCAGCGGGGCGAAAAGACTTTTTCGACACGCTGACCAAAAAGACGTTCCGAGAGGAACGTCTTTTTTGGGGATTATGGCTGCCGAAGCTCCGGCGGGAGCGATTTTTCGTTTTTGGAGATCAGAAGGCTGACGCCGAGCGCGAGCACCATGACCGCGACGGCGATTGTGTACCACGGGTGGACGTAGGCGACGCTCTCGGTCGAGGCGTAGCCGATGAGCAGCATGACGCCGGCAATGGCGAACAGAATCACGCGGATGGTATTACAGACCTTGTTATAGCGCACCAGATAGGCGCAAAAGGCATCGGAATCGTCGAACTGATCCTCCGCGAGCCAGGGGGTGAACAGCTTTTTCATGGAAGGCGCTCCTTTGTGCGAATTTGAACTTCGTGCAGCACCGCATAATTCGACAAGCAGATTCGGCGAGAGTTTATTCGTCAAGCCAAGATTTGAAAAGCGCAGGAATACTGTATGTATTTCAAGCTTTTCAAACCGCAGGATTGGCGGAAAAGATCCGCCGAAGCGCGCCGACGCAATTGTGCGATGCTGCCTTAGTATAGCATGGTTTGGCTCGATTTGCAATGTACCGGGAATCCCCGGCGCAGATGGGACGGCTGTCATTCTGTCTGCCCATCTGCGCGGGGATGTGTGAGTCAGCCGTTGGAATTGCAGGAATTGCAGCAGTTGCAGGAGCTGCACGTGTTGCAGGAATTGCAGCGGCGGCAGCCGCAGGTCGTGTTGGAGCTGCTGCTGTTGCTTGTGCCGGCGACCGTGCCCTGATTGCAGTTGCAGGTGCAGCGGCAGGAATTGGACGAATTGCTGTTGGACGTGTTGCCGGAATTGCGGCAGCAGGGATTGCAGCAGGCGTTTGCAACAAAGCTCGGGAAAATCATCCCAGAACCGGAGTTACAGAAATTACACATGATTGCGCCTCCATAAAAAAGATGTCACGGAGCGTCTTGCTCCATGACATCTTATGCCGCATGGTGTCGAAGGGTTACGAAATGACCCGGCTTCCGGAGGGTGCGGCCTGCTCGGCACCCTGCACAATGGGGACGAGCGGGTCCTTGACCTCATGCGGACGGGGCTCCTGTTCCTGTTTCTTCATAGGCTCACCTCACAGTTAGGATGTGAGGGGAGGGCGGCTTTATTCGCGGATCAGCTCGACAATCTCCTGGAAACGTGCGGTGATTTTGTCGTAATTCTCCGGGATGTGCGGAAATTGGCAATTGGTGCAGTCCTTGATGCCGGAGTCTGTGTAGCGGAAGCTGCCGCCGCACTTGCGGCCGAGCGCATAGAGCGGGCAGTAGCAGAACAGACAGTTGAAGCGCGCGGCATCCGCGCCCTTGTGACAGGGGAAGTATTCGCAGGCGGTGTTTTGGAAAAAGGCATAGTGGCGTTCGCTCATTTGGTGTCCTCCCGTAGCTGTTCGACGAGTTTTACATCCGGCGTGACCATGCCGGTCTGGTAGCGGTCGTAGATGACCATGCCGGGTTTGGCACCGGCGGGTTTTTTGACGTATTTGACCGGCGTATAGTCGACCGGGACGTTTTGACCGTCGCGCGCCTGCGAATAGTAGGCGGCCAGCACCATGGCTTCTGTGACGGTGGAATCCGGGGGCGTGGTTCCGCCGGTTTCGATGATGACGTGGCTGCCGTGGATTTTCTGGGTGTGGAGCCAGAGGTCGGTTTTCTGCGCATCGCGCAGCGTGAGCTGATCGTTTTGGCGGTTGTTGCGGCCGACGAGGATGCAGTAGCCATCGGAGGAACGGAAGCGGAGCGGACGGCTGGGCGGCAGCTTCATGCGCTTTTTGGACTGCGTGTCGCGGACATAGCCGCCGTCGGCAAGCTCCTGCCGGATGTCCTGCACGTCGCGCTCGGATTCTGCTCGGAAAAGCTCCCCGAGGACGCTTTCGAGGTAGGTTAGCTCGGTTTTGCCTTTGGAAATCTGCTCGGTCAGAGCTTTTTCCGCGGTTTTGGCCTTCTGGTAGTCCTTATAATATTTTGCCGCATTCTGCTGCGGAGAGATCGCGGGGTTGAGCGGGATGGTAATTTCGGCCATGTCCGGGTCGTAGAAATTGACGGCGGTCAGGCTGGATTGGCCGCGGGAGATGGCGTAGAGATTGGCCGTGAGAATGTCACCGAGGCGGCGAAGCTGCTCGCGGCCATGTGTTTTTTCAAGCTCTAGGCGTTGATGCTCAAGCTTGCGCGCGGTGCGGTTGCGCAGGTTCGTGAGATATTTGCGTAAGGCCTGCGTTTTTTGCGCAATGCGATCCTGTTTGTCGCGGGTGCCGTAGAATTCGTCGAGCAGGAGGGAGAACTGTTCAAACAGCTCCTGTTGGACGAAGGCACCGTACTGCATGATCGGAATACAGGAGAAATCCCATGGTTTTTCCGCTTTTTTGAGCAGAATCGGAGATTTCGGCTCCGTTTCCAGGGCGGCGAGCGCTGCGGCAAGCTGCGGCGCAAGAGCGGCAGGAGCGGAGGACGGCGCGGCATCGAGTGCGCCGAACAGACGGCAGGTGAGTTCGCGGCAGACGAGCGGGGACAGGCCGCCAAAGGTGTCGAGCAGCCACTTGTCGAACGGCTGCCCGTCGTGCCAGCCGGAGAGCAGCGCGGTGATGGAATCGGGCGTCTGACCGAAGATCTCCTGCTTCGGCTGCTTTGGCGGCTGGCGGTAGTAGAAGCCGGGAAGCACCTGGCGCTCGGCGGACATTTCAAAGTCGACGCGGCGCAGACAGTCGAGAATGCGCCCGTCGCCGTCTGTCAGGATGAGGTTGGAATTGCGGCCCATGATCTCCAGAATGAGGTGCTTCTGTGTGGGACTGCCCATCTCGTCGGTGCAGTCAAACGCAAGATCGACAAGGCGCTCCATGCGCGGCTGCGAGAGCGCGGTGAGCTTGCCGCCGACGAGGTGCTTGCGCAGGAGCATACAGAACATGGGCGGCTGGGCAGGGTTTTCCTGCGGAAGGTCGGTAAAATGGATGCGCGGCTGGTTGGGCGAAGCGGTGAGCAGCAGCCGTCCGCCGCCGGACGCGCCGCGGAGCTGTAAAATAAGCGTATCGCGGGCAGGCTGCTGCACCTTGTCGACGCGGCAGCCGAGCGCGCGTTCACGCACCTCTCCGGTCAGGGCGGTGAGAAACAGGGCGTCAATCGGCATGATCTTCCTCCAGAGTCAGGTTGAATAATTCGTTGATGCGGTCAGTCTGTCCGGTCAGATAGAGTGCACCGAACAGACATTCCAGTCCCGTGGCCTTGGCATACTGCTCATGCGTGGCGTTTTTCGGAATCTGATGGACGTGAGCGTTGCGGCCGCGGCGGTAGATGGCAAGCTCCTGCTCGGTAAGCAGCGGGAGCATCCGGTCGACCCGGGCGGCCTGCGCCGGAGCGCAGACGCGGGCGACGGTGGCGCGGTGAAGATTTTTGGGAAGCGCTTTTCCAGATGCGCACAGCCAGCTTCGCACCAGCAGCTCAAAAACGGCGTCGCCGCAGTGGGCAAGGCCGAGGGCGCTGATCTGCGCGACATCGCGGCTGGGCATGGAAAGCGTGAAATAGTTCTGCAAAGCGGGTTCCTCCGTGTGAAGTTCGTTTGTTTTTATTTAGTATAGCACAGATGGCAGTGGTTTTGTCGATGAAATGGTTACAAAAGACAGTCATTTTTGTTGACAAATTGGTTACAATCTGTTACAATCAACCCAGACTTTTTTGGAAGGGACGATTGGATGAGACGGATTTGGACGCGGATGCTGCTGTTGATGCTGTGCGCGGCGCTGCTTTGCAGCGGCGTATTTGCCGGAGAAGTGACGCTGACATACCGGTTCCGGCCGATTGAGGACGGACTGTTTGCGGCGGACTCGATGTACGGCGTAGAGGCGCGGTATCAAAACGGCACGACGATCTACTGCTCCGAACTCGTTTCGCGGTATTATGAGACGCTGTACGGCCTGACGGTCATGGTGGGCGAAGGCCCGGTGGTGGTCGGGACAGATACATACTGGTTTGAAGAAACGCTGACGCCGACGGCGGGCGACGTGGCCTATGCGTCGCCGGCACGACGCGGCAAGGGATATGCCCACTATGCGCTGGTAAAGTATGCGAACGCAGACGCGGATGTTGTGACGCTGATGGAGCAGAACTGGAGCTGGAACGGGCAGGCGTCGTATGAGCGCACGATCCCCTATGACAACGACTGCTACCGGTTCTACACGCTGCGCTGCAAGAGCGGCACGCCGAAAATGAATGTCCCGGTGGAGGATACGGTCTCCGCATGGGCGGGGGACTATGTGGCGCAGGCGGACGCGATGGGCTTGACGGACGGACTTGCGGGCGGATACCGCCGGGCGATCAGCCGGGGCGTATTGGCGCGGCTCTGTGTCAACGCAGCGCAGATTATGGGAAGTCTCGTCGACCAGTCGAACCCCTATGGCGCAGCCTGCGCGCTGGGACTGATGTCGCAGGACGCGGAGGGCGAGTTCGCACCGTGGCAGAGCGTGAGCCGCGCGAGCGCGGCGGTGGTGCTCAGCCGGTTGGTGGAGCTGGTTGGCAGCGCACCGAAGGTGAGCACGAGTGTGCTGCGGAGCTACACGGACGCGGCGGAGCTGCCGTCCTGGGCGAAGGATGCGATTGCCGTGATGACAGCAACCGGCTTGATGCGCGGGATAGACGGCGCGTTTGACGCTGACGGCACGATCAGCGTGGAAGAAGTGATTGTGCTGCTGGTGCGGATTTTGGAAAATCCGACGCCCGCAGATCTGAGCGCGGCGGCCGGAAGCACGGCCAAGGCGGAGACGGTGCCGCTGAGCGCCGGAACGCTGGTGACGGCGGGAAGCGCCGTGGCGAAGCGGATTGGAAAGAATTAAAGATATTACGAAACCATTCTTTTCACCTCTTTTCGGAGAGAGAAAAGAATGGTTTCGTGCTTCCAAGAAAAGAAAGAGACGACTGGGAAACCTTTCGAATGGTTTCCCACCACCCTCTAGCGGCCGCGTCAGAAGAAGCGTGCTGCGCTGCACTTCCGGCTGACGCCGAAAGCTCCGTATCCGCTTGCTCCTTCTTCCGTTCCAAATTGTGACCACTCTGCTGGGTCACAGTTTGGTTCCGGGAGATACTTTTGGAAGCTGGGGTGCATGGAATTCGGAAAAAATACGATAGAATTGTAGGGGCGGACGACTCTGTCCGCCCTTACCGCACTATGATTTCGCCGCAGACTTCTGCGAAACCATCTTTGCCT
>CAKUJA010000030.1 GCA_934661135.1 uncultured Oscillospiraceae bacterium | reverse complement strand
GTATCTTCCTGCTTGATATGCAGAAGGACACCGTCGTGCACACGATCTCCAGCGTTATGCTCGACGAGACAAACCGCAACATTCCCATCGTCGTCAAAGACATCCAGTCCGTCACAGTCAACGGCGTCGATCTTGGTCTCGGCGGTTATCTCGACATTGGTCTCTACGACACGATGGAAGATCTGTTCGTCAGCTTCATCGGTGCACTGACCTTCAGCACGATTGGCTATTTCTATCTCAAAAAGCGCGGCAAAGGCAACTTCGCCCGCCAGTTCATTCCTACCATCAGAGAGGACGAAGACCATGCAGAAAAAGCAACACTGGACGTTTCCGAAACTAGGGACGGTACCTGATTACCGCCATTTCTGGCTGCTTTCGATCTGGGTCGTATACCTGGCGCTCTACGTCGTGGTCGAGCACGCCGTCACAACTGACTATTGGGTCTCCTATCTCCCGCTGGATGACAAAATTCCCTTCTGCGAATACTTCATCATCCCCTATTGCACGTGGCATCCGTTGCTGTTTTTGATGACGGCCTATCTCGCTTTCTACGACCGCGATACGTTCCGTGACTTCATGGTCTTTATCGCCGTCGGCCTGATCTCGGCGCTCATCGTCTGCTGGGTATTCCCGAACGGGCAGGAGCTCCGCCCCGCCGAGTTCCCGCGGCACAACGTTTTTACATGGCTTGTCAGCCGCATCTACGCCGCCGACAACAACGCCAACGTCTGCCCCAGTATGCACGTCATCGGCTGCTTCGGCCTTGTCGCAGCAGCGTTCCGGTCACCGGGGCTTCGCAAACGCCATCTGCAATGGGTCATGCTCCCGCTGGGCGTTCTGATCTGCCTTTCCACAGTGTTTGTCAAGCAGCATTCCGTGCTCGACATCTTCGTCGCCATCCCCTATGGCACAATCGCGTGGCTCATCTCCTTCCGCCCCTGGAAGAAGCGCCCCCACGCCGCATAATCCATCTCTTTATCCCCTCCCCGGCTGCTCGCCGGGGAGGTTTTTCTCGCCGCAGCGGTCAAAGACTCCCCTTATCAAAGGGGGCCGCGCACCGGAATGCCCGCAGGCATTTGTCACGGTGCAGCCGTGACTGAGCGGTTTTCCTTTGGGTTTTCCCTTTACCAAAGATACGCTTTTTGAAACACATTCTTTCCTTTCTCCTTCAGAAAGAAACGGAAACGCCGCCCCTTTTTCAAAATAGAAAAACGCCCCCGGCGGCGGAGGCGTTTATGCGTTGACTTCTTCCAGAAGGGCGCCGAATTGGGCGACGGTTTTGAAGTAAAAGTCGCAGTTTTGACGCATATAGGTTTCAATTTCCGGGATGTCGTTCGCCCAGCCGGCGGCTGCGAACGGAACGCCGGCTGCACGCGCCATATCGTAGCCGGGTTTCAGGTCGTCCAGCACCAAGAGCTGCTCCGGTGCGAGATGGAACGTCTGCATGATCTGTGCCAGCGGCCAGATATGCGGTTTGCGGTGCTCCTCCGGCAGCTCCCAGCCGAAGATCAGATCGGGCGCCGGGAGACCGTTTTCGCGGTAGTCGCGCCGGATGTTGTCGCTCGTGGAGTGGGAGATGACGGCGAGCTTGCCGCCGCGGGCACGGTGGCGCTCCAGAATTTCGCACATTCCGGGATAGGCCTGCGGGACGCGCGTGGCGACATAGTCCTGCCAGAAGGCAAATTCCCCTTCCAGCTCCTCGTCGGAAAAGCCGAGAATGTCGCGGAACAGCGGCAGCACGCCCGGGTCGAAATTTTTCCGGAAATAGTCTTCGAGCGTATAGGAAAGGCCGGGACGAACCTTGGCTAGATAGGCCTGAAACGACGGGAAATGGATGACCGCTGTGCTGTTGACGACGGTATCGTCGTGATCGAGCACCAGACAGGGAAACCGCATAATACACCTCCGCAGAATGGAATATGGACAAGCATAGCATTTTCTGCCGAAGAGTGCAAGAAAAAAGATTCTGAAGTTTTTTCTTGAATATTTGCTATTTCCCGGGAAGTATGGTATACTCTAAAAAAATCAAAGGATTCTATCCGCGCGCCGCGGCGCAGCGGAACCCGAAAGTCAACTGTCAAACGGAGGGATTCAGGATGGAAGAAGAAAGAACCAACCAACCCCGGCGCAGAAGAAAGCCGAAGAATTTTTTCCAGCGGTTGATGGAGCTGCCGAAAAAGACGCTTTTGACGCTGCTGGTGATTGTTGTGGTCTTTGTTGCGGTGATTGTCGTCATTGCCAAGAGCTGCTCGGCAACGCCGGATACCACGGTGCTCGCACAGGCATTTTCCTCGCAGACGGAGCTGAAGCTGCCGCTCAATACGCAGCTCAACGAGGGAGATTATCTGTCCTACGGCGGCTATCAGTTTGAGTCGTCGAAGAAGCTTGCATCGCTCGTCAAGACCGTGACGAAGAACAACGACGGCGTGACGGCCGCGTCTTATACGAACGCGCACGGCACAAGCTATCTGTTTACGCAGCAGACGGACGCGGGCGTCGATCACTGGGTGCTCTACCAGAAGGACGTTGCGAACTACTATATCTTCATGGGCACACACCGCGAGGTTGCGCTGGACGGCAGCCGCCTGGACATTCTGCTGCCGCTGCATCTGATCTCGGACAGCACGCTGATGGACAACATGGGCGCGCAGATTCAGCCGGGGACGGCCTATGCCTGCGGCTACGATGGGATGAAGGATGATGAGACACTCGCGGGACTGTTCCGCGCGTATTATGAAGAATCCGGCCTGTATACAGTGACCAGCAGCGACGGCGGCTTTACGATCGTCCCGAAGGGCAGCGACAAGACGCTGATCTTCACGTTTGAGGAGGACGGCAAGAGCGGAATGTTTGCGGTCAATGTCCCGGTCTCGACCGAGCCGGAGCCGGCGTCGAACGCCAGTATCTCCTATTCGGGCGGCGAGCCGGTGCAGCTTCCGGAGCAGGACGCAATTTCCCTGTCTGAGATTATCGTCAACGCATCGTTCCGCACGGTTTCCACGCCGACGGACACTGCGGCAGCGTATGAGGTGCAGATTGAGGACACCAAGTATCAGCTCGGCCTGACATGGTCTGCCGATACATGGAGCGCGACCGTGGAGGGCGAATCCGGCATTGCGACACTGACCACGAAGGATTCCTGCATGGTCGCGGCGATCATCGGCGCGAATGACGCCGGCGGTGTGCCTGCGCGCGATGACGCGAGTTGGTTTGGCGATTTGAGCGCGGACTTCTCCCCGGCGGCGGCACAGATGGTGACGACCGGCGACATCAATGTCCGCTCCGCACCGTCTACGTCCAGCACGATCCTCATGACCATGCCGCAGGACAGCTCCGTGGCCGTGATCGGCATCTCGGACGAATGGTGCGAGATCTGGTACAACAACCAGCGCGCCTATATGTCCAGCCAGTATCTTAAGGTGACCGGCTGAGTATCAACAATAAAGCAGTCCCGGAACCATCGGTTCCGGGACTGCTTTTTGTTTTACTTACAAAAAGAAACGGATGGATTCAAAAAGGCGCATTCCGTGGTGAGACAGACAGGTGAGGAAACGGCTCAGCCGAGGGGAAGCTCGACAAAGAAGGAGTTGAATCCGTCGCGGCTTTCTGCCCAGATTTTTCCGTGGTGCGCTTCTACGATGCTCTGCGCGATGGAAAGACCGAGACCAAAGCTGCCGTCGCGGCAGCGCGCTTCGTCAAGCCGGTAGAAGCGCTTGAAAATATTTTTGCAGTCCTCCGGGGTCATCGGTGCGCCGGTATCCGCGACGCAGAGCAGTACGTGCCGCCCATGTGGGGCGGCGAGCGCGACGCGCACCGTGCCGGGGGAAACGGCGTATTTCTGGGCGTTATCCAGCAGGATTTCCACGACCTGCCGGAGCTGTGTGAGGTCGCCCTGCACGGTGACGTCCGGTGCGATGTCCGTTTCCAGTGTCAAGTCCTGCTCGAAGAACACGGCTTCAAAGGGGAGGACGGCGTCGGAGACGAGCTTGCTCAGGTCGACGGCGGTATGCTGATGCGGCTGGCGCTGGTCGAGCCGCGCCATGCTCAGCAGATTTTCCACAAGGCCGCGCATCTGCTGCGACATTGTGTGGATGTTTGCGGCGAACTGCGCATGGCTGTCGGGCGGATAGTCGGGACTTTCCAGCAGCTCGGCGTTGGTCATAATGACGGTCAGCGGTGTTTTCAGCTCGTGCGAGGCGTCGGCCACGAACTGCTTTTGCTGCTGCCACGCGGTTTCGACCGGACGGACGATCCAGCGCGCGAGCAGCAGGCTGATGCTGAAAAAGAGCAACAGACCGGCAACGCCGAGCAGCAGGCTGGTTTTGAGCAGGTGGCGCAGCGTGGCCTGTTCGCTGGTGGTGTCCACAAAGACGAGCCGCTGGCCGCTTTGCAGCAGATAGCGCCCATAGCGGAGGTTATACTGCGGGATTTCGCCCTGCGCGTCGGTGGAGGAATAGGCGACGGCGATCAGCTCGTTGAGAAAGTCCTGATCGGACAGATCGTAATAGCCGCCGTTGGTGGCCAGCAACTCCCCATGCGTGCCGATTTGCAGCATACAGTAGGGAAGCTTGACGCGCTTGGAGACTTCATCGAGCCGCCCGAGCTGGAAGGGACTGGAGGAGAGCGTGTCCATCATGTCGAGACTTTCCTTTTCGAGACTCTGCTTCGTGAAGTAGTAGTTCAGGCCGAGGGTGCAGCCGAACAGCAGCGTGAGCAGCGCCATGATGATGGAGACGAACTGGATGCGGAGCTTTTTGATCATGTATCCGCCACCTCCAGATGGTAGCCGAGCTTGCGGACGGCTTCAATGCGGATGTTGGAGCCGATGGAGGACAGTTTCTTGCGCAGAAAGCCGACGTAGACCTCGACGTGGTTCTCGACGGCGTTGGAGTCGTACCCCCAGACGCGGGCGAGAATGACCTCCTTGGAGAGGTTATTGCCCTTGGATTGCAGCAGGAAGCGCATGATGTCAAACTCCTTGGCCGACAGGCGAACGCGCTCCGCGCCGCACACCAGCATCCCGGAAGCAAGCTCCAGCGCCGTGTTGCCGTAGCATAGCTCGTCGACCTGGTTTCCCTGCCGACGGAGCAGGGCATTGATGCAGGCGAGCAGCTCGCGCGTGTCAAAGGGTTTGGTGAGATAGTAGTCCGCGCCGGCGTTGAGACCCTCGATGCGGTCCTCCAGCTCGGATTTTGCGGTCAGCATCAGAATCGGTGTGGCACAGCGCTCCGCGCGCACCTGCCGCGCGAGGTCGTAGCCGTTCAGCCGCGGCATCATCACGTCGAGAATCAGCAGATCGTAGATGCCGGTTTCGGCGTAGTCTTTTCCGGTTTCACCGTCGTAGGCGACCTCGACGGTAAATCCCTTCTTTTCCAGCAGCGCCTTGAGTGAGTTGGCCAGCAATACTTCATCTTCCACAATCAGAATTTTCATGGCAAGCGCCTCCGTTGGTTTTATTCTTTATTATAATACGCCTTGCGACTGAAATAAAGCTGAAAAATCGACTTCAAAGTTTGTTTACAACTTTTTTGGGAAACACTGGTTTTTTTCAGGAGCGCTTCAGGGAGATGCGCTATGATAAGGCCACAAATCAGAACGAAGGGAGTGGGAATCATGGATTACCGCCACGAATGGAAAGTGGCGTTGGCGCCGGCGGATCTGCCGGTGCTGCGGCAGCAGCTACGGACGGTGATGCGGCCGGACTGCCACGCAAGAGATGGATGCTATCAGATTCGCAGCTTGTATTTTGACACGCCGGATGATCGGGCGCTGCGGGAGAAGCTCGACGGTGTGAGCCGCCGGGAAAAGTTTAGAATCCGCTGCTACAACGGCGACTACGGCTACATCCAGCTCGAGAAGAAAAGTAAGAATGCAGGCCTTGGATGGAAAGAGCAGGCGGAGATGACGGCGGAGCAGGTGCGGCAGCTCTTGGATGGGCAGATTGCGTGGATGGCTGCGGCAGAGCAGCCGCTTTTGCGGGAGCTTTACAGCAAGATGCGTGGGCAACTTCTGCGGCCGAGAACGCTTGTGGACTATTGCCGGGAGCCGTTTGTCTATGCGCCGGGAAATGTGCGGGTGACGCTGGATTACGACATCCGCACGGGACTTTGCAGCACGGCGTTTTTGAACCCGGCCTGCCCGACCGTCCCGGCGGCGGATGCACGGCCGCTGCTGGAGGTCAAGTGGGGCGCTTTTTTGCCGGACGTGATTCGCGACGCGGTGCAGATGTCGGGGCGGCAGGTGGGTGCATTTTCCAAATACGCGGCCTGCCGGATGTATGATTGAAGGTTTGGAGGGACGATGATGAGTTTTAGTGATATTTTCAAGTCGAGCTTTTTGGAAAACGTGACGGCGGTGAGCCTGCCGGATATGCTGCTGGCGCTGGCGCTGTCGTTTGGCGTGGGACTGTTTATCTTTCTGGTCTATAAGAAAACGTATCAGGGCGTGATGTATTCGTCGAGCTTCGGCGTGACGCTGATCGCGCTGACAATGATTACGACGCTGGTCATTCTCGCGGTGACATCGAACGTGGTGCTGTCGCTCGGCATGGTCGGCGCGCTGTCGATTGTCCGGTTCCGCACAGCGATCAAGGAGCCGCTCGACCTTGCGTTTTTGTTCTGGGCAATTGCGGCAGGCATCGTGCTCGCGGCGGGATTTTTGCCGCTGGCAGTCATCGGAAGCGCAATTATCGGCGTGATTCTCATTCTGTTTGCGAATAAAAAGAGCCATGTGAACCCATATATTGTGGTTGTTCAGTGCGAGGACAGCGCTTCGGAGATCACGGCGAAGGCGTTCCTCGACAGCAAGACGCAGCGTTGCGTGGTGAAAAGCAAGGCGGTGCAGGCCGGGAATGTGGAACTGAACTGCGAGATTCGGCTCAAGAGCGACAACACCGAGTTTATCAACGAGCTATCTGCGATGGACGGCGTAAAGAGCGCGGTGATGGTCAGCTACAATGGCGATTACATGGGGTAAGCGCAGGAACCCGGAGACGCTTTGCAGCGGGAAGGAGGACGAAAGGTGACGACGAGTAAGAAAATCGACCGCGTTTGCGTATTGGCGCTGCTTGCGGCCATGCTGCTGGCTATGGCGGCATTTGCGGTCAAGGCCAGCGGCGGCGCGCGCGGCGGAACCGTCCTCGGATATGAGTCTCGGCTGTTTGACACGTCGCGCGTCCACACGATCAATATTGTGATGGATGACTGGGAGCGCTTTCTTTCGACGTGCGAAAGTGAGGAATACAGCGCGTGCTCCGTGGTCATCGACGGGGAAAGCTATAAAAACGTTGCCATTCGCGCGAAGGGGAACACCTCGCTTTCGAGCGTGGCGGCGCTGGACAGCTCGCGGTACAGCTTCAAGATTGAATTTGACCACTATACCGAGGGGAAAAGCTATTACGGTCTGGACAAGCTGAACCTGAACAACCTGATCTTCGACAACACGATGATGAAGGACTACCTGACATATCAGATGATGGCGGAATTCGGTGTGGATGCGCCGCTCTGTTCCTTTGTCTACATCACGGTCAATGGCGAGGACTTCGGGTTATACCTCGCGGTGGAGGGTGTGGAGGATGCGTTCCTCGAACGGAATTACGGCGGCGTCGGCGAGCTTTATAAGCCGGACAGCCAGAGCTTTGGCGGCGGGCGCGGCAACGGCGGGGACTTTGACATGGATAATGTGGAATTCTACGGCGGGCAGGCACAGAGCGTTGCGGCGGAAAGCGGCGAAACGGCGGCGCAGCAAAGCCGCCCGAAGCTGCCGAGCGGCGGTGACGGCGGGATGCCAGAGTTTGACGGAACCATGCCGGAGCCGTCGGACGGGGAGCCGCCGTCGATACCGGAGGACTTCTCACCCGACGGAGCAGGCGGCATGGGCAGCGAGGACGTGAAGCTGCAATACATCGATGACGACCCGGACAGCTATGCGAACATTTTTGACAATGCAAAGACGGACATCTCGGAAGCGGATGAGAAGCGGCTGATTGCGTCGCTGAAGAAGCTGTCTGCCTATGAGGACTTGGAGGATGTGCTAGATGCGGACGAGGTGCTGCGATATTTTGTGGTGCACAGCTTCGTGGTCAACGGGGACAGCTATACCGGCTCAATGATTCACAATTACTATCTCTATGAGTATGACGGGCAGCTTTCGATGATTCCGTGGGACTACAACCTCGCGTTCGGCACGTTCCAGAGTAATGACGCGGCGACGGCGGTGAACGATGATATTGATGCGGTGCTCTCCGACAGGCCAATGCAGGCGTGGATTTTCTCGGATGAGACATATACGGCACAGTACCATGCGCTGTTTGCGGAATTTTTGGAGACTGTCGACTGGGACGCGCTCATCGGCCATGCCTATGCCCTGATTGCGCCATATGTCGAACAAGATCCAACAAAGTTCTGCACGACAGAGGAATTTGAGACCGGCGTAGAAGCGCTGCAAACCTTCTGTACGCTGCGCAGCCAGAGCGTTGCCGCGCAACTGAACGGGGAGGAAACGGCGGTTGACGCCGGCGGCCTGACGCTCTCGGACATGGGCACGATGAACAACGGCGGCGGACAGGGCGGAGCCGGGTTTGAGCGCGGCGAAAGCAACGCACCGGATGGAAACGGCGAAGCATCGGACGGGCAGACGCCGCCGGCGCGGCCGGACAGCGGCGAGAGTGCGGCTGCCCCGCCGAATGGCATGGATGGGGACTTCAACCCACCGGAGCAGGCCGGAGACACGCAGCCGAACCCGGAGCAGGGCGGCAGCGCAGTGCAGGGATGGCTTTGGAGCGGCATATGTGCGGCAGTGCTGCTTGCGGCGCTCCTGTTTGCCCTCCTCTACAAAAAGCGCAGATAAAAATGAGCCGATGAGGGCATCGCTTCTACATATATAAAGGAAAGCAGTTTCTTCTGAAGGAGCTGCTTTTTTTACGCCGATTTTACAAAGGCGCGCTTTTGCATTTTACGTGCGGGCAGTATTCTTTGAACCGTAGACAGGAAGTCGAGAACATCAAAGTTAAAGGAGACACAAAAAATGAAAAAGATCATTGCATTGCTGCTTGCACTGACGTGCGTATTGGCACTGTTTGCAGGATGCGCAGCAAACACCACGGACACGACGACCTCTGCGGATACCTCCGCAGCAGATACCAAGCAGGACAGCACCCCGGCGAAGGCGCTGAGCGGCTCGGTCGCCACCGACGGCTCGACCTCGATGGAAAAAGTCATCGGTGCGCTCGGCGAAGCGTTCATGGCGGAAAACCCCAACGTGACCTTCACCTATAACCCGACCGGCTCCGGCTCCGGCATTCAGGCTGTGAGCGAAGGCCGCTGCGACATCGGCCTGTCCAGCCGCGCGCTGAAGGACGACGAGAAGGCTTCCGGCCTGAAGGAGACCGTTGTAGCGCTTGACGGCATCGCAATCATTGTGAACCCGGAAAACCCGGTCAACGATCTCGACGTTGAGACGATTGCAAAGATCTACACCGGCGAGATCACCAACTGGAAGGATGTTGGCGGCAATGACGCGGAGATCGTCCTGATTGGCCGTGAAGCCGGCTCCGGTACGCGCGACGGCTTCGAGTCCATCACGGATACCAAGGATGCCTGCCAGTACCGTCAGGAGCTGACCTCTACCGGCGACGTGATCGCCACGGTCGCGCAGAACCCGGATGCCATCGGCTATGCTTCCCTCTCCGCAGTCAAGGACACCGTCAAGGCGCTGACGGTCGGCGGCGTGGCGCCGAGTGAGGAGACCGTGAAGGACGGCAGCTATGTGGTGCAGAGACCGTTCGTGCTGGTTACGAAAGACGGCGAAGCGCTGAGCGAAGCGGCACAGGCATTCTACGATTACGCGCTGAGCGCGGATCAGGCGGAGCTGATCGGCAAGGCCGGCGCTGTGGCTGTCAACTAAAACGAAGAACAAGGAGGCGGCCACCCATCGGCCGTCTTTTTGGCCGTATGTGAGGAAATTGCAATGAAACGAGGAAACAATGCGGTTGAGACGGTGATCCACGCAATCTTTTTGCTGTTCGGGTTGATCGCGGTCGGCTGCGTGCTGGTGATTACGGTCTATCTGGTGATTTCGGGCATTCCGGCGATTCGGAAAATCGGACTGATTCCGTTTTTGTTCGGAAAGACCTGGGCGTCGACCGCGGCGGAGCCGCAGTACGGCATTCTGCCGTTTATTTTGACAAGCGTCTACGGCACGGCAGGGGCGATTTTGCTCGGGGTGCCGGTTGGATTTTTGACGGCGGTGTATCTGGCGAAGCTCGCGCCGAAGCGCGTGAAGGATGTCATGCAAACGGCGGTGAGCCTGCTGGCCGGGATTCCGTCGGTTGTATATGGTCTGGTCGGGATGCTGGTGCTGGTGCCGGGGATTCGGAAGATATTCCATCTGCCGGACGGCGCGAGTCTGCTGGCGGCAATTGTGGTGTTGGCGGTGATGATTCTGCCGTCGATCATCAAGGTTTCGGTTACGGCGCTGGAGTCCGTGCCGAAGGAATATGAGGATGCGTCGCTGGCGCTGGGCGCGACGCCGGTGGAGACGTATTTTAAGGTGTCCGTCCCGGCGGCAAAGAGCGGCATCGCCGCGGCAGTGGTGCTCGGTGTGGGGCGCGCGATCGGTGAAGCGATGGCGGTCATGATGGTATCGGGCAATGCGGCAAATATGCCGAGTTTGTTTCAGAGCGTGCGGTTTCTCACGACGGCGGTGGCCAGTGAGATGTCGTATTCCAGCGGCTTGCAGCGGCAGGCGCTATTTTCCATTGCGTTGGTGCTGTTCCTGTTTATCATGCTCATCAATGCAGCGCTGAACTTCTTCCTGAAACGGAGCAAGGAGGGATAAGGATGCAGACAAAATTACCGCTGCGGCGGAGAATTTATATGGGCACGATGCGGACGCTGATGTTCCTGTCAGCGGGACTGACGGCGGCGCTGGTGCTGTTTTTGATCGGATATGTGCTCTGGAAGGGCGTGCCGAACATCACATGGGAGCTGCTCTCCACGGCGCCGAGCTATCTGGAGGATCGGATCGGCATTCTGCCGGATATTTTGAACACGCTGTATCTTGTGTTGGCAGCAATCCTCTTTGTGCTGCCGATCGGTGTGTGTGCAGCCATTTACTTAAACGAATACGCGGCGAACAAAAAGCTGGTTGCCGCGATTGAATATGCGGCGGAGACGCTCTCGGGGATTCCGTCAATTATCTATGGTCTGGTCGGGATGCTGATCTTTTGCAAGAACGGCACGTCGCTGCTGGCCGGCGCGTGGACGCTGACGATTATGAACCTGCCGACGATCATGCGCACGACGCAGGAAAGCCTGAAAACCGTGCCGCAGAGCTACCGCGAGGGCGCGTTCGGCCTCGGCGCGGGCAAATGGCGCGTGATCCGCACGGTCGTCATGCCGGGGTGTGTCGACGGCGTGATTACGGGTTGCATCCTCTCCATCGGACGGATTCTCGGCGAGTCGGCGGCGCTGCTGTTTACGGCGGGGTTTGCCCATGCGCTCAGCGGACTTTGGCGCGGACTGCACAGCGCGGGCGCGACGCTGACTGTGGCGCTCTATGTGTATGCGAAGGAGCAGGGCGAGTTTGGCGTGGCATTTTCCATTGCGGCGATTTTGATGGTGCTGGCGCTGCTTATCAATCTGGCGGCAAGTCTTGTATCCCGCTATTTCAGGAGGAAGAATCAGCTATGAACAGTATTATTTCCGTAAAGGGTTTGAATCTGTGGTATGGAACACATCAAGCGCTGACCGACATTCACATGGAAATCCCGGAAAAGAGCATCACGGCGCTGATCGGACCGTCCGGCTGCGGCAAGTCGACGTTTCTCAAGACGCTTAACCGGATGAACGATCTGGTGCCGGGCGTGAAGATTACGGGGCGTGTGGAGTTCCACGGACAGGATATTTTCACGCCGGGAATGGATGTAAACGACCTGCGGCGGCAGGTTGGCATGGTGTTTCAGAAGCCAAATCCGTTCCCGATGAGCATCTACGACAATATCGCCTATGGGCCGCGGACGCACGGCATCCGCAACCGGGCGAAGCTCGACGAGATTGTGGAGCGGTCGCTTCGCGGCGCGGCGATCTGGGACGAGGTGAAGGACCGGCTGAAAAAGAATGCGCTCGGTCTTTCCGGCGGACAGCAGCAGCGGCTCTGCATTGCGCGGGCGCTGGCCGTGGAGCCGGAGGTGCTGCTGATGGACGAGCCGACGAGCGCGCTCGACCCGATTTCGACCTCAAAGATTGAAGAACTGGCGATGGAGCTGAAGGAGCGGTACACAATCGTCATTGTGACGCACAATATGCAGCAAGCCGTCCGCATTTCGGACGACACCGCGTTTTTCCTGCTGGGCGAACTGGTGGAGTACGGCGGGACGGAGCAGATGTTCTCGCAGCCGCGTGAGAAGCGGACAGAGGACTACATCACGGGGAGGTTCGGATGATGAGAAGCCGGTTTGACGAGCAGCTCGCACTGCTGAACAGAGAACTGATTGAGATGGGCGCGCTCTGCGAGGAAGTGATTGCGCTGGCGGCCAAGGCGATGGAAGCCGGGGATGTGGCGCTGGCGAAGAAGGTGGAGCCGCTGGACGCGGAGATCGATCGCAAGGAGCGGGATATTGAATCGCTCTGCCTGAAGCTGCTGCTCCAGCAGCAGCCGGTGGCGCGCGACCTGCGGCAGATTTCAGCGGCGCTGAAAATGATTACGGATATGGAGCGCATTGGCGATCAGGCGGAGGACATCGCAGAGATTGTGACGTTCTTGGCCGGGCGCGGCGCTGAGGACAGCGAGCTGATGCGGAGCATGGCGCGCGCAGTGATAAAAATGGTGACGGATAGTGTTGATGCTTTCGTAAAACATGATATACTATTGGCGGAACAGGTCGTAAAGGATGACGACACGGTAGACGCATATTTCGACGAGGTGAAGCGCCGGCTGATCGGCCGGATTGCGGCGGAGCCGGAGGACGGAGAATATGCGCTGGATCTGTTGATGATTGCCAAGTATTTCGAGCGCATCGGCGATCACGCGACGAACATTGCCGAGTGGGTGATGTTCTCCGTGACAGGTGTGCACAAGGAGGGAAACGCATGATCTGGTGCGTGGAGGATGACGCCAGCATCCGCGATATTGAGGTCTATGCACTGCAATCGACCGGATTTGAAGCGACCGGCTTCGAGGACGGCGCGAGCGCATGGGAGGCGCTTTCGGGCGCGGTGCTGCCGGAGCTGATTGTGCTCGACGTGATGCTGCCGGGGGTAGACGGGATTGAGCTGCTGCGGCGGATGAAGGCCGACGAGCGGCTCGAAGCCATCCCCGTGGTGATGGCGACGGCCAAGGGCGCGGAATATGATAAGATTCAGGGTCTTGACCTCGGCGCGGACTACTATCTGACAAAGCCGTTTGGCGTGATGGAGCTGGTGTCGTGCGTGAAGGCCGTGCTGCGGCGCGTGCATCCGAAGGCAGTGGAGCATCTGCTGAAGGCCGGCGGCTTGCTGGTCAATCTGGATGAGCATACCGTGACGGCGGATGGGGCGCGCGTGGAGCTTACATACAAGGAATTTGAGCTGTTGAAGCTGTTTTTGTCGCATCCGGGCGTCGCGTGGACGCGGGAGAAGCTGATGGAACAGATCTGGGGAACGGACTACTGCGGCGAGACAAGAACCGTGGATATGCACATCCGGACGCTGCGGCAGAAGCTCGGCAGCTACGGAGAGCAGATTGAGACGGTGCGCAATGTCGGCTACCGATGGGGAGGACGGCAATGACAAAGAAGATATTCCGCTCGATTGTATTGGCGGCGGGAAGCGTGCTGCTGGCGAGCATGGTGATTATCATGGGATGCCTGTACGGATATTTTGGCGGCGTACAGGAGGCGCAGCTCCGCGATGAGCTGGGACTGGCGGCGGTTTTGACGCAGGACAACGGGGAAGCCGGACTGCGGCAGGTGGACACGCGGCAGTTCCGTTTGACTTGGATTGCGGCGGACGGAACCGTGCTCTACGACACGGACGCGGACGCGGAAACGCTGGAAAATCACGCGGCGCGCGCCGAGGTGCAGCAGGCCATGAAGGATGGCGAGGGCGAGAGCGTCCGCTATTCCACAACGCTGCTGGAAAAGACGATGTACTGCGCAAAGCTGCTGGACGATGGGACGGTCCTGCGGATTTCGCGGAGCCAGGCGACGGTCGGCGTACTGCTGCTGGGGATGCTTCAGCCGTTTTTAGTGGTGCTTCTGGCGGCGCTGCTGCTGGCAGCGGTCTTTGCAAAGCGCCTTTCGCGCCGGATTGTGGAGCCGCTGAATCAACTCGATCTGGAGCACCCGCTGGACAATGACGCATACGACGAGCTTTCGCCGCTGCTGGGGCGTATCAGCCGCCAGCATCAGCAGATCGCGGCGCAGATGCGCGAGCTGAAGCGGAAAACCGAGGAATTTGCGCAGATCACCGGGAGCTTGCAGGAGGGACTGGTGCTGCTGGATGAGCGCGGATATGTGCTGAGCATCAATCCGGCGGCGCAGCGGCTTTTTGCGACGGATGGCGGATGCGCGGGAAAGGACTTCCTCATTGTCGATCGCAGCCGCGAGATGGACGCCACAATCGGGCAGGCCATGAGCGAAGGTCACAGCGAAATGCGTGCCGAGCGCGGCGGACGGATCTGGCAGTTTGACATCAGCCGGATTGACACGGCCGGAGAAAAAGGCGGCGCGGCGCTGCTGGCGTTTGACATCACGGAGCGCGAGAACGCGGAGCTCAGCCGGCGCGAGTTTACAGCGAACGTCTCGCATGAGCTTAAGACGCCGCTGCAAGGGATCATCGGCAGCGCGGAGCTGATTGAAAACGGCATGGTCAAGGAAGCAGATATGCCGCGCTTCATCGGCCATATCCGCTCGGAGGCGCAGCGGCTTGTGACGCTGATCGGCGACATCATCCGCCTGAGCCAGCTCGACGAGGGCGATGAGATGCCGCGCGAGCAGGTGGATCTGCTGGCGGTGGCCAATGAGGTGCAGGCCGATCTGCGCGGCGAGGCGGAGCAGAAGCAGGTGCGCGTGCAGGTGGACGGCGGTGCGGCGCAGATCAGCGGTGTGCGGCGGCTGCTCTATGAGATTGTTTTTAACCTCTGCGACAACGCGATTAAGTATAACCGGGAGGGCGGAAGCGTCCATGTTGCGGTTGCGGGGAACGGTAATTTTGCTGCGGTAACGGTGGCGGATACGGGAATCGGCGTTGCACCGGAGTACCAGGAGCGGATTTTCGAGCGGTTTTACCGTGTGGACAAGAGCCATTCCAAGGCGTCCGGCGGCACGGGACTGGGTCTTTCGATTGTAAAGCACGCGGTGGCATACCACCACGGCAGCATCGATCTGCAAAGCAGCCCCGGACAGGGAACGACGATTACGGTGACGTTCCCTGTTGCAGGATAACGTGAAAAAAGTTTGTGTGGAATACGCGAAAAAAGGCTTGATTTTATGGGAATGGTATGGTAGACTAATCAGGTCTGTGAAAAGGATGGTCCTCTGTCGCAGCCGGCACTACGGTGCAGCGGCATTTCCTGCGGCATGAACGTCTTAATTTGAAGGAGGACAACGATTATGGATCTGATGAAGGCTCTGACTAGCCAGTACATGAAGAAGGAACTGCCGGAAATGAACGTCGGCGATACGGTTCGTGTTCATGTCAAAATCAAGGAAGGTTCCCGCGAGAGAATTCAGATTTTCGAGGGCACCATCATCGCCAAGAAGCATGGCGGCATTGAGGAATCCATCACGGTTCGCCGTATCTCCTACGGTGTTGGCTGCGAGAAGGTGTTCCCGGTTCATGCGCCCAACGTGGTTGACGTTGAGACTGTCCGTCATGGTAAGGTTCGCAGAGCAAAGCTCTACTACCTGCGCAACCGTCTCGGCAAGGCTGCCAAGGTCAAGGAAAAGGTTTGATTCGTACAGAAAAGAGACGCCATATGGCGTCTCTTTTTTGTACCCCAAAAATCGCCCGGTCTGCAAGGCGCAGGCCGGGCGATTGCTTATTTGCCGGAGTCGAAATCAGACTGGGTGTAGGTGCGCAGATGGGCGATGGTGTCGGTCATGGTTTCGTTGAGGGATGGGAACAGGTTGGTCGTGATCGCGGTGCGCACCGGGAGAATTTCATAGCGCGGAGCGGCGTCTTTGCCGTGATCGGCGAAGTAGATCGGCGTATAGCTGACGCCGGAGAGCGTCGTTTCGCCGGTGCTGCCGTTCTTCGTGAACGAGAGATTCAGCACAACGCTGTCGCGGCAGTTGGTGGCGGTGCTGCTGTCCATGGTGGAGTAGAAGTTGCCGAGACTGTATGCGACAAAGCAGGTTTTGTCCTTGCCGGCGTCTGTGGTGACAGAGCGGGTCTCCATGGGCCCGACAATGTGCGAGTGTGTGCCAATGATGGCATCGACACCGCCGGCGAGGAGGAGATTTGCAATCCGTTCCTGCGACTTGGTGACGGTGCGGTCGGACTCGCTGCCCCAGTGGAGCATGGCGATGATGACGTCGGGACGAAGCGCGTTAGCTGCGTCGAGCGAGCGCTGGAGCGCTTCGGTGGCAATTTTGTCGAAGTCCGTCGCATAGTCGGTATAGAGCAGATCGACCGCGTACTCCGACCCCTGCGGCAGGCTCAGGCCGCCGAGTCCCTTGGTGTAGCCGAGGATGGCGACGCGCAGACCGGAGACGGTTTTGAGCAGAACGCCGCTGCTCTCCGTACTGGCGGCGGAGTCGGCATAGGTGCCGACATGGTCGATTCCGGCGGCATTCAGCGTGCGGATGGTGGATTGCAGACCGGAAAGACCGTTTTGAATGGAGGCGCTGTTGGCGGTTTGCAGGACGTCGAAGCCGACGCCGGCCAGGGCGTCGGCCAGCGCGTCGGGGGCGCTGCCCGTGGCGGAGCCGTAGGGTTCGCCGGCAAAATTCAGCTCGAGATTGCCGAGCGTGAGATCGGCGGAGCCGGTCATACCGGCTACGGCGGCAAAGCTGCGGGAGAAATCGTAGGTGCCGTTCTCCTGCTGTGCTGCGGTGAGCAGATCGTCGTCGATCATAATATCGCCGACAGCGGCGATGGTGATGGCGATGTCCGGCTCAGTTTCGATCTGATTGGTGGATGAATCGGAGGCGGCCGGTTGCGTCGGGGTGGCTTTTTCTGCCTTGCAGCCGCGCAGAATGAGAATTGCGGAAAGCACCGCGATGATGAGAAGCAGAAACAGTGCGAGCCGAATATAGACGCGTTGACGCCTGCGCTGCTCCAGCCGACGCAGGCGGCGCGCTTCGGCAAGCTGCTCCTGTTGATTGAACTCGGTTTGCGGCATGGGAACCTCCATGTGATTGTAAATTATTTGTTACGGAATTCACGAAAATGTTACAGTAGAAGGATGAAAAAGTCCGGCGTTCCGGGGTAAACCGGAATAGAACCGGAGATTTTGCACTATTATACACCAAAATGACAGATTTCTCAATGCCCTTTTTCAAAAAGCGGAGTGGTTGTTGTTTCTCCGCCCGCTCCTTCCGGTTTCCCCTGCACCCAAAGAAACGCTTTTTTGAAAGAGAAACAGCTCGCAGCAATCCGCTGCGAGCTGCCTTTCCATTGTTATTCCGCGCTGCGGAACCGCGCGAGAAAATCACGCGCCTCCGCACTCTGCGGATTGCTGAAGAACTCTGCGGGCGCGCCCTGTTCACAGATGACGCCCTCATGCATAAACACAACCTGGTTGCTCACGTCGCGCGCGAACGCCATCTCATGCGTCACAACGAGCATCGTCATGCCCTCCCGCGCGAGCTTCTGCATAACCGAGAGAACCTCGCCGACCATCTCCGGGTCGAGCGCCGACGTCGGCTCGTCGAACAGCAGCACCTCCGGGTTCATCGCCAGCGCCCGCGCAATCGCCACGCGCTGCTTCTGTCCGCCGGAGATTTGCCGGGGTTTCGCGTTGATATACGGTGCCATACCAACCTTTTCGAGGTACAGCATCGCCTGTTTTTTTGCCTCCTCGCGGCTGCGCTTCAAGACCTTCACCTGTCCGACCACGCAGTTTTCCAGCACGCTCATGTTGTTGAACAGATTGAAAGACTGGAATACCATCCCCACGTGCGACCGGTATTCCGGTGCATTCACTCCCCGGCTCACAACGTTTTTGCCGTGGTAGAGGATTTCGCCGCTGCTCGGCGTTTCGAGCAGGTTGACGCAGCGCAGCAGCGTCGACTTGCCGGAGCCGGACGCACCGATGATCGAAATGACATCGCCCTTTTTCACGTTGAAGTCGATGTCGCGCAGCACCTCGTGCGTGCCGAAGGCTTTTCCGAGATGGCGGATTTCCAGAATATTATCCATATCAGCGATCCCCCCTGTCACGCCCATATTTCAGCTCCTGCTGTTTCCGGTCGCGGGCATCCTTGTCCAATCCCCACGATTCCTCGCGGTATTCCTTGCTCCGCTCGTCAAACGGCGTGCCGCGCTTCGGGTGGTTATACGTTCCGGCGGACATCGTCAGCGCGTCGTTCTGCACAAGCTCATAGCTGTCCGAGCCGTCCATCCGCTTCTCCACCCACCGCAGCAGCAGCGAGGCCAGCAGCGTCATCGTGAGATACCCCACCATCTCGATCGCCGCCGACGGGAAATACATATTGTTCACGCCGACAATATAGCGGTGCGCCGCAAAGAACTCGGTAAAGCTGATGATAAACATGACCGACGTATCTTTCACGTTGATAATATAGTTGTTGCCGATCTGCGGCATGATATTGCGAAGCGCCTGCGGCATAATGACGCTCGTCATCGTCTGCACGTGCGTCATGCCGATCGCCTTCGCGCCCTCGGTCTGGCCGGGGTCAATGGAAATAATGCCGCCGCGCACAGACTCGGCCATATACGCGCCGGTGTTAATCGAGACGATCAAAATCGCCGCAACCCACATATTGTCGAACCGCACCGCGTTATCCGTAAAATACGGCAGGCCGTAGTACACAAACACTGCCTGCAGCACCATCGGCGTCCCGCGGAACACCTCCACATAGATGCGAATGATCACGCGCAGCAGCTTCAGCAAAAACCGCTTCAGCCATGGGTCGCTTTTCGCATAGGGGATCGTATTCAGCACACCGCACACAAGACCGATCAAACACCCGATCGCCGTTGCGGCCAGCGCGAGAATCAGCGTATTTTTAATGCCGTTGAGATACATCAGATGGTACTTATCCCAGAGCTGTACCACATCCTGGCAAAGCTGTGCGAGTTTCTCCATGACAGTTCTCCTTCTTGTTATTGATGCGCACCGGGCAGCCTTGCCCGGTGCGCTGAATTCTTAGACCTCAGGTTGAATTGCAATCGCCTGATCCATCATGGCATTGAAATCATCCACCGTCATCGTGGACAGCACCGCGTCAATCGCTTCCTTCAGCGCCGTGTTGCCCTTCTGAACGGAAATACCGATGTTGACGTTCTCCGCGCGCTCCGCGTCGTCCGCGAACTGGAAATCGCCGTCCGTGCCGGAGAAGTCCAGAATCACGAGGCTGTCATCCTTGGCCACAGCCGCCATGGCCGTCGGCATATCGGTGCAGATAAAGTCAACCATGCCGGTCTGGAGCTGCATAATCATCGCCGGTGCGCTGTCCGCCGGAGCCAGCAGGTTCGCATTCTCGATCTGCGGCAGGCAGGAATCGTACCAGATCGTGCCGGACTGCGCCGTGCACGTGCCGCCGGTCAGATCGGCAATCGACGTCGCGTTGGCATACGCGCTGTCCTTCGTCGTCACGCAGACGATCGTCGCATAGTAGTACGGGCCTGCCATGTCAACCTGCGCCATGCGGTCGGCGGTCATCGACTGGCCGGCAATGTTCGCGTCCATCGTGCCGGACTGCACCGCCGGGCACAGAGAATCCCACGCGCTGGATACAATCTCCAGCTCCCAGCCGTTTGCCTCAGCGATCTTCTTTGCAATCATCACATCATAGCCGTTGGCATAAGCGCCCGGCACATTGGAAATCGGAACGGCGCCGTTGGAATCGTCCGTCTGCGTCCAGTTATACGGCGCATACGCGCATTCCATCCCGACGGTGAACACGCCGTCCTCCAGTCCCGGAATTGCAGTCGTACCGGCAGTCTCGGCAGAATCACCGGCTTCCGTGCCGGTCGACTCGGTGTTTGCCGTCTCGGTGCTCGCGGGATCCGCAGCCGTCTCGTTCTTCGTGCCGCAGGCAGTCATAGCGACCAGCATCAGCGCAGCCAGCAGCAAAGCAAGCATTCTTCTCATATTTTTCTCCTTTTGAACCTTCGTCCCCGACGTATTTTCCTCCATCGGTGAGGAAACTGGTTGTCTGGGATAGACCCTCTATCGCAGACACAACAAAAAAGAACCGCTTTGTCAAGCGGTTCATGGAAATGCGGAACATTCGCTGCGTGCGCAGCGATTCCGAACAGCCATTGATAGCGCTTCACAAAAAACTCTGTGACAGTCCGGCGGATGTTCTCCGACGACCCAGCAGCAAACGGTCAGTCCCCAGCTTCCTGCTTCGGCGGTTTCCCCTTTCGGCTCCGGCGGCGAACTGGCCTTGCCGGTGCGTACTGATGAAACCCGCGCCTCTATCTCAGCGATTCAATTTGTGTGCATGATAACACCGGATTTCCCGGCTGTCAATCCCCTTTTCTGCATTTTTCACAATTTTTCAAAATTCTTATGCAGAAAGCACAGTTTTTTACAGAAATCCGCGTCCCTGTTTGTCCTGATTTATTCCCCGGAAAACGTCTTGCAGTACGGCGCCAGCGTGCACGCCGCGCAGTTCGGCCTCCGCGCCACGCAGACCGCGCGCCCATGCAGCACAATCCGGTGGCAGAAATCCGACGATTCCTCCGGCGGTAAAATTGCCCGGAGCTGCCGCTCCACCTTCTCCGGCTCCTTGCCGGACGCCAACCCCAGCAAATTGCAGATCCGGATGCAGTGCGTGTCGCACACCACGCTCCCCGGCTCGCCGTAGAGGTCGCCGAGCAGCAGATTGGCCGTCTTGCGCCCCACGCCGGGCAGCCGCAGCAGATCCTCCATCTTGTCCGGCACCTTTCCGCCGTACTCGTCCCGCAGCATTTGACAGGCCAATACGATGTCCCGCGCCTTGTGCTTGTAGAATCCGCAGGAGCGGACGTAGTTCTCTACCTCGGCAATATCCGCGTCGGCAAATGCGTCCAGTGTCGGGAACCGTTCAAACAGTCCCGGCGTTACCAGATTGACCCGCGCATCCGTGCACTGCGCCGAAAGCCGCACTGCGATCATCAGCTCATAGTCCTTTTTGTAGTGCAGCGCGCACAGCGCGTCCGGATATTCCGCCTTCAGCGCCGCAATCACACCGGCAACCCGTTCCTGCGTCTCCATTGTTCGTCCCTCCGATGCCTTTTTCGACAGTATAACACACCCGCGCGCGACTTGCAAACAGAACCAAAAGGCAATATAATAGAGAAAATACAGAAGCTCCCGAAAGGAGGCTGCGCCATGGCCAGCATCTATGACCGAACTGAGCTCTATGATCTGTTCGATACGCCCGACCGTCAGGCTGTCTACCGTGAACACTGGCACACGCTTTTTGCCGGAAAGCAGGTTCACACCATGTTGGATGTCAGCATTGGCTCCGGCAGCGTCACGCTCCCCGCGCTGGAGCTTAACGTCTCCCTCTGCGGCTCCGATCTCAGTGAACCGATGCTTACTGCCTGTGCGCAGAAGCTCGACTCTCGCGGCCTTGCCGCCGAACTGCATCAAGCTGATTTCCGCGAGCTTTCCATCTGGGCCGGGCGACAGTTCGATTTTGTCGTCAGCAGCGGCAGCTCGCTCGGCTACGTGGAAAACGCCGATGTTGCCCGCGCACTGCGGCAGATGGATGCGCTTGTCGCACCCGGCGGCTGGCTCTGTTTCGACACACGTAATTGGGGCTACATCCTGCAAAATCGTCCGCGCTTTTACCTCTACGACCCGCTGTTTGACGGCGATACACGCATCAATCTCATTCAGGTCTGGGACTATGAGCTGGATGGCTCCGTCCTGTTTCATCTGCTCTATACCTTTGAGCGAGAGAACCATATCTTCCAGAAGGAAAAGTTTGAAGAACACTATCACCCCTTTTCCCGTGCACTCTGGGAGCAGACGCTCTCTTCGCTCGGCTATCAGAATCTTCAAATCCTCCCGTTCCCTGCCCAGCGCCCCCATGCACCTGGCAGCGAACTCGACTGGTATACCGTCCTCGCTCAAAAACCTGAATCCTGACAAGGAGGCACACCGCCATGTATCAGCCTCTGGCCGACCTCATCCGGCCGCAAACCCTCGACGACGTCTGCGGCCAGACCCACATTCTCGGCGAAAACGGCCTGCTGCGCCGGATTATCGAATCCGGACAGATTCCGAATATGATCTTCTACGGTCCCTCCGGCACCGGTAAGACCACCATTGCCAACATCATCGCCAAGCAGACGCAGCGGAAATTATGTAAACTCAATGCGACCACGGCTTCCACGGCCGACATCAAGGAGATCTACGCCCAGCTCGGCACGTTCCTCGCGCCGAACGGCGTGCTGCTCTACCTCGACGAGATTCAGTATTTCTCGAAAAAGCAGCAGCAGACGCTTCTGGAATATATCGAAAACGGCAAAATCACACTGATCGCCTCCACGACGGAAAATCCCTATTTTTATGTCTATAACGCGATTCTCTCGCGCTCCACGGTCTTTGAGTTCAAGCCGATCACAGCGGAGGAAGCGCTCAGGGGCGTCAAGCGCGCCGTGCACTTTCTCGAGAAGCAGAATGACGTCGCCGCTGTCTGCGAGGATGGTGCGCTCGAGCGCATCGCACAGGCTTGCGGCGGTGACCTTCGTAAGGCGGCCAATGCCGTCGAGCTGCTCTTTTCCGCCGGGCGCCAGTCCGACGGTAAGATCCATCTGACGCTTGCCGACGCAACACAGCTCACGCAGGTCTCCGCCATGCGCTATGACCGCGCGGGCGATGACCACTATGACGATCTTTCTGCCCTGATGAAATCGCTGCGCGGCTCCGATCCGGACGCGGCGCTGCACTATCTCGCGCGCTTTCTGGAATCCGGCGACCTGCCCGGCGCCTGCCGCCGCATCCTCTGCTCGGCCAGCGAGGACATCGGCCTTGCCTATCCGCAGGCCATCCCGATCGTCAAGGCGTGTGTCGATACCGCCCTGCAGCTCGGTCTGCCCGAAGCGCGCCTGCCGCTGGCCAATGCCGTCATTCTGCTTGCTACCGCGCCGAAGTCCAATTCGGCCTACCTTGCCATCGATGCCGCGATCGCCGACGTCAAAGCCGGTAAAACCGGCTCCGTCCCGCGCGAGCTGCAAAACGTCCATGCCGACGGAACCGGCTTTGAGCGCGACCAGCGCTATCTCTACCCGCACAATTTCCCCGGCCACTGGGTCAAACAGCAATATCTCCCCAACGAGCTCACCGGACGGCAGTATTATGTCTACGGCGACAATAAAACCGAACAGGCCGCCAAGCGCTATTGGGACGAAATCAAAAAATAATCCGCCGCAGCGGAATGCACTCTGCACCCGTCCCCGCCGCAGCGGATTGCCTTCCCCTCCGGGGAAGGTGTCTGCGAAGCAGACGGATGAGGGTCGGGGAGCA
>CAKUJA010000029.1 GCA_934661135.1 uncultured Oscillospiraceae bacterium | reverse complement strand
GTAAAGCTCCTTCGTCGCTAACGGCTGCGCAAAGTCGTCCGCCCCTACAATTCTACCGTAATTTTTCCGAATTCCATACGCCGCTGGCTCCTGGGGAACGCATAGAGCGCAAAATATATAGAAACCGCGACTCTGTCACAAAACTGCATTCCGGCGTTTTTTGACAGTCTCATAGAAACCGCGGCTCAGCCGAGCCGCGGTTTCGTCTATGCTTCAGGGTCAAATTTCTCGAAAATACCGATCGAGCCAACCTTCTCACACGCCCGCAGCTCCTCCTTGCTGCGGAGCGTCCAGCTCACCTCCTGCACGCCCCAGACGCGCCGCGCAAGATCGAGACAGAAATTGTCCCGGTCGGAGAACTGATAGGCGAGGAAGTCAGGGCGCGTGTACCAGTTCAGCAGCACATTCGTCATCAAAAACCGCTGATACCGCGGCAGTCCCGACGGCTCCTTCAAAAAGTTCATTGAGAGCTGTCCCCGGCAGATCTTCGGCCGCAGCTTCCGCACATCCGCAACCGCAAATGGGTCAAACGACTCGATGCAGAAATCGCCCTTGTACGAATCCAGCCGCTTGCAGACCGCCTCGGCCAGCGCCCGGTGGTTCCCCTTAGCGGTTTTCAGCTCGATAATGAGCGGCTGTTTCCCTTCAAAGAGCGCCAGCACGTCATCAAACAGCGGCACCTGCTCGTCTGTCCCCTCGAGCCGCAGCTTACGCAGTCCCTCAAGGTCGAGATCCTCAATCTGTCCCTCGACATTCGCGCAGCGCTTAAGGTCGGAGTCGTGGAACACCGCAAGCGTCCCATCGCGCAGCAGATGCACGTCCAGCTCCGCGCCCCAGCCGTGCTCAATCGCGCGGCGAAACGCCGGCATCGAGTTTTCCGGAATCTGCGGCTTGTCGTGAAATCCTCTGTGTGCATACCGCTGCGGCTTCAGCTTCGCCCAGTTCGGGTTGTCCTTCCGGCAGCGCAGAAGCAGCAACAGCACCAGATAGAGCGCCAGCAGCACCGCAAAAATCCATACGATGACCATGAACAACATCTCCTTCTTCGTGTCAGTCATCCAACTCTTTTGTGACGGGGTTCCAATTGTCGGGCGCATCCTCCGGATGCTCTATCCAGTAGCGGAGCATGTGCTGTTCGCTCATTGTGCGGCAGTCCTCGGGCGGGCTGTCGTAATACGGCGAGTGGAGACCCAGCTCCACAAGGTTGTCATTCTCGTCCAGCCGGAGCGAGAGCGTGTCAGCAAAGCTGCTGTCGTAGATCTGCTCTACCCGCTCCCATGGGTCGCCGGGGCGCAGACCGCGCGGCGTCGCGAGGTTGTGGTCGGTGGTATACACGCCGGTGATCGCTCCGTCGTAGTCGCCGGAGAGCTCCGTTCCATCCGCCATAGGCCGCAGCACATGGACGCTCAGTCCGCCGCGCGTATAGACCACAATGTCATAATCCCCAATCGAGAGCGGCCCCGGCTGCGTCTCCGCCTGCTCGAAACCCTCGCGCTGCACCTCCGGCAGCGCATCCCAGTTCTGCCAGATATAAAATCCGCCAAGTCCTGCCTCGTTTCGCTGTCCGTTGAGAATCAGCCAACGCCGCATCAACGTGCCGTCCTCCTGCACAGGAACCGGCCGATAATCAAACAGGCCAAAACCGGCACTGTCGCCGCCCGAACGGAGATTCAGCGGCAGATAGACCACACCGTCTTTCCGCACCGGCGCGCCCATCGACGTGCTCTCAAATGACTCGCCGTTTCGCGTGACCGTTGCGCTGCCAATTGTGAAGCAGAACGTCTGTGTGACCGGTTCGCAGCGCCGAAGGTAATATCCGCCGTCCGGCGCGAACGCCACGCCCCATTCCCACGTTTTTGTCGCCGAGAGCGTAACCGTATCGCCGCTTTCCGCATAGCGCCAGCCGAGCGTCTCAGATGCAAAGCGCAGCGGCACATAAAAGTCGTCACCCGCAAGGAACGGTGCGCCCTCCATCGCCGCTTCCTCGCTGTTCACGAGGGCAAGCGTGTCGCCCGCAAACAGCGTTATCCCGCCGCAAAACGCCGCCTCCCCATAGTCCGGTTCCTCCTGCATTTCAGGCGCTTCGGCCGTTTCCGTTGGCTCCACGGCCTGCGCTTGCTCCGGATGTGTATGCGCCGGGACGGTGCGTCCCGCGCACCCGGTCAAAAGCAGCAACAGCAGAAAAACTACGATCGCCCGCATCAGTCGTCCATCTCCTCGAACGCTTCCAGGCCGCGCCTGCCCTCGGCCTTCGCGTCGCCGTGGCGCACGAAGCACATCGTCACGCCCGAGAGCGCCACAAACAGCGCCGCATACGGGAACAAAATCCGATAGTCGATGTGCCGCATCAGCGTGCCGGCCACTGCCGGCGTCACCACCTGCGCCGCCATCGACGCCGTGTAATAATACCCTGTGAATTTGCCTACATCGCTGCCGCGGCACATTTCCACAACCATCGGCAGCGAGTTGACGTTGATTGCCGCCCACGCAAGGCCGACCAGTGCAAACACCACAAACATGATCGCATTGATGCTCTGATACGTCGTCGTCAGCACATAGCCGAGCGCGAAGCACACGGCCAGCAGCACCACACCGCCGAGAATCGTCTTTTTCCGCCCGATCTTCGACGCAATCTGCCCGATCGGGATATACGACACAATCGCGCCCGCCGTCGCAATCAACAGACACGTCGACGCGCCGCCAAGTCCCTGTCCCATGACCTCGCTGACATAGGTCGTGAACCACGTCGTCACGCCGTTGTAGCCGATAAACCACAGCGCAATGGAAGCCAGCAAAAAACCAAGGCTCCGCTTGACCGGCGCGGGCAGGACCTCATGCCCGGCGGCGTCCTCGATCGCGAGGTTCCATTCCGGGTGCTGCGCCTCGAGCGCCTGATTCTCCGCCGCCAGCTTCGGCTCCTTGATCGTCAAAAACAGGATGCCGATCGAGACAAACATAATCGCCGATACGATCAAAAAGAGCGGCTGGTAGTTCGCCCGCTGCCCGGCTTCCGCCAGCGCGTCGAGCCGCTTCTGCGAATAGAGCACCGATGTAATGGCGAGATACAAAATCCCGCCTACCGCGCCCATCAGATTGATGATCGCGTTGCCCTTCGAGCGCAGCGGCTTCGGCGTCACGTCCGGCATCAGCGCCACCGCCGGCGACCGGTATGTCCCCATCGCCACCAACAGCAGTCCCAGCACGATGACGAACGACACTGTTTTCGCCGTGCTCGGGGCGGTATAATAGCTGTTCTCAATCAGCGGCAGCAAATTCATCAAAATAATCGCGCAGCCGGTACCGAACAGGATGAACAGCATCCGCTTGCCGATCCTCGTGTTCGTCCGGTCGGACAGCGCCCCGAAAAACGGCAGCAAAAACAGTGCCAGTACGTTGTCCGCCGCCATAATGAGACCTGAAATCGTCTCATTCATATGGAACGTCCGTGTCAAAATCAGCGGCACAATATTGTCATACATCTGCCAGAATGCGCAGATTGAGAGAAATGCCAAGCCGACAAGCAGGGTGCGCTTGTTGTTGAGCTTCATACAGGTTCTCCTTTTTCCAATTCCGTTAAAAATGCCCGGATGTTCTGAAATACATAGCTGGGGCGGATCTGGTATTTTTCAATGTCCGCCATCACGCCCTCGCCCGAGAGCAGAAACACCGCGTCAATCCCCGCGTTCACGCCGCAGGCGATGTCGGTATAAATCCGGTCGCCGAGGATGCACGTCTGCTCCGGCGCATATCCGGTGCGCCGCATTGCGGCCAGCGCCATGTCCGGCTGCGGCTTGCCGAGAATCTTCGGCCGCCGTCCGGTCGCGGTATACAGCATCTCAATGATGCTGCCGCAGTCCGGCGCACTGCCGTACCATGTCGGGCAAACCATATCCGGATGCGTCGCAATGTAGTCCGCGCCGCGCCCGAGCAGAATGCAGCAATCCTCCAATTTCTGATACGTCAGCTCCGTGTCATAGCCGAGCAGAACGGTCGAAACATGATCGTCCGCACCTGCCGCGACCGGCAAATCCGCCGCGCGGAGCTGTCCCTTGAGCGATTCCGTCCCGCAGACATAAATCGTTCCCCCCGGCGGATTTTGCTGAAAATATTCCACCGCCGCATCTGCCGACGTCAAAAAATCCTCCGGGAACGCTTCAATTCCGAGCCGCGCCATCTTCGCAATGTAGGCGTCGGTTCCGCGTGACGAATTGTTCGTCAAAAACAGGTATTTCCCGCCGAGTTTCTTTACATGGTGCAAGAAATCAATTGTTCCGTCAAATAGCTGCTCGCTCAGATAGATCGTTCCATCCATGTCGAGCAGAAAGAGCCGCTTGTCCCGCAGCGCCAAACAACCACCTCAAATCCGTCGTTCTGTGCCGCAGACGGCGCAGACGTTCCTTTTGTTCGGTTTCATTATAAACCAGTCCCCACGGTTTGACAAGGCCGGCCTTCGCGCTGCATTTATTTTGCCGTTCCCCAGATCCGTCACGGGTTCTGCTTGCAAGCTGTCCCTTTGCCTGCTAAAATAGGCACAAAAGGAGGAATGCCGCATGAAGCAGACCACGCTCTGTTATCTCGAGCAAAACGATGCATATCTGATGCTGCACAGGATTTTGAAGCAAAACGACGAAAACCACGACAAATGGATCGGCGTCGGCGGCAAATTTCAAGACCGCGAAAGCCCCGAGGACTGCGTGCTGCGCGAGGTGCGCGAGGAAACCGGACTCACGCTCACCGACTACCGCTACTGCGGCATCATCACCTTTGTCTCCGACCGCTGGGAGACCGAGTATATGCACCTGTTCCACGCCACCGGCTTCACCGGCGTCCTGCGCGACTGCGACGAGGGCGTGCTCGAATGGGTTCCCATCCCGCAGCTCAATGCGCTGCCCGCCTGGGAGGGCGACAAACTGTTTCTCTCGCTGATGCAGCGCCGCGTCCCGTTTTTCTCGCTCAAGCTCGTCTACGAGGGTGAGCACCTGACTGAAGCCGTCTTAAACGGAGAAAGGATTCGTTGACATGGAACATCTGCTCATCAGCGCGTGTCTGCTCGGCGCACAGTGCCGTTACGACGGTCAGAGCAAACCGCTGCTCCAGCTCGTCGCGCTCTCTGAGCGCTTCCACCTCGTCCCCATCTGCCCCGAGCAGCTCGGCGGCCTTCCCACGCCGCGCACCCCCGCCGAACGCTGCGGCGGCCGCGTCGTCACCAGGGATGGGCGCGACGTAACCGCGGAATATTCCCGCGGCGCGGCGCAGGCGCTCCATCTTGCGCAGGTCTGCGGCTGCACCGCCGCACTTTTCAAGGAGCGCAGCCCGAGCTGCGGCTCCGGCACAATCTATGACGGTACGTTCTCAGGTACTCTGACGGACGGTGACGGCGTCACCGCCGCCCTGCTGCGCGCACACGGCATCCCCGTCTATGGCGAGAGTGAAATTGAGCGCCTGCTCGACGAGCACGCCGCTTCCCCGGATGCTCCCTCCCTGTTCTAGGGTGTATCTGAAAACTCCCGACGCACCCGGACAGTGGGCCTTTTTGCGGTGTGCCGCGTCATTTTTCCTTGAAATACGTCAGTATTCCTGCGAAAAAATGTCTTGCGCAGCGCGAAAATTCCTCGCTGCCGGTCACATTGGGAGTTTTCAGATACACCCTAGCTTCCCCCAGTCTATCTTTTGAACCCATTCTTTTCTTTCTCCTTCAGAAAGAAACGCAAAAACCCGCCTGTGCTCTCTCACAGGCGGGTCATTTTCCCCTTTATGGCATCTCTGCAATATCGCAGACAATATCCACGCATTTCTCTACGCCAAGCGCGCCGCTGTCCAGGCAGACGTCATAGTTGTCCGCTTCGCCCCAATTGCGGTTCGTATAGTGCTTGTAGTAAACCTTACGCTTGCTGTCCTTCTCCTGCAGCCGCTTTTCCATCGGCTGCTTCGTCTCGCCGTAGCGCGCAAGCACACGCGCGGCGCGGTGTGCCTTATCCGCGTGGATAAAGACGTGCAGGCAGTCCGGGCGATCCTTCAAAATAAAGTCGGCGCACCGGCCAACAATCACGCACGGCCCCTTGTCGGCCAGATCGCGGATGACGTTCGTCTGGCAGACGTACAGCTTGTCGGAAACCGACATCGTATCAATCAACCCCATCGGGTGCGATGAAACCGCAATGTTGAACAGGAAACTGCTCGTCACCGTCGCATATTCTCCAATTTCCTCAATGAACTCATGCGAAAAACCGCTCTCCTTGGCAACCTGATCGACGAGCTCCTTGTCATAGTAGGGGATTCCGAGGCGCTGTGCAACTTCCTTGCCAATGGTACGGCCACCGCTGCCAAACTGACGGCTGATCGTGATAACTTTGTTGGTCATTTGAATTCCCCCTTTTCGTTGTGCCCCTATTATACTCCGTCTTGCGTGGAAACACAATGAAAAATTTCAGCGAACAAGGAATTCTGCTTTTTAAAGATAGGGGCGCAGCTCCGCCGAAAGCTGCTCCTCCGCATCGACCAGCCGCCCCGCAAGCGCCTTGGCCTGCCCGCTTGCCGCCGGGTACTGGTTCTGATAGCGCACCAGCGATTTCACGCCCATATTACACCCGTCGACAATCAAATCCGCCACAGTCTCATCCCCGGGATGGATGCTGAGCTTCCAGTTTGTCTTGAGCCATGCCATCGACTGTGCCACCGCGTCGGCCGGCTTCCCCTCCCGTCCCTGTGTGCGCAGCAGCTCCCGCGTCTGCTGCCCGATACGGTCGTGCGCCCGGCGGCTGGCCGAGAGCGCGTCGCGCAGCGCCGGGTTCTCCACGCCCTCCAACACCTGGTCAATCGCGCTGATCGCCATATTCGCACCCGCGCTGCATTCCTGCAGCAGCGAAACGGTGTCCTGATTCATAAAAATCCGCTCCTTTCACAAATAGGATGTGCAGAGCGGCCAAATCTATGATATACTGAAAAAACAATCCCGCCCCCTGCCAAAGGAAGCGGCATTTGGAAAAAGGAGCTTCGGCCATGTATTTTGAACGCACTGTCAAGGAAATCCGCGGCGACTATGCCGTGCTCGCCGGCGAGAGCGGCACAGAGACCGAGGTCGCGCTCGCGCTGCTGCCCGACGGCCTGCGCGAGGGTATGGTGCTCGTCTGCGAAAATTTTGAATACCGTATCAAAGAATAAGGAGGACATCCCATGATCCGTCACATCGTAATGTGGAAATTCCGCGAGGGTGAAGAAGAAAACCGTGAAAAATTCCTTTCCGGCCTGCAGGCGCTCGACGGCGTCGTGCCCGAAATCCGTCACATGGAGATTCACCGGAGCTGCAAACCCGGCAACACCTACGACGCCTGCCTGATTGCCGACTTCGACGATCTGGCCGCGCTCGAGCGCTATAAAAATGACCCGCGCCACGTCGCCGTGTCCGCGCTCTGCAAGTCCATCCGTGAGACCCGCGGCGCCCTCGACTTCGAGCTGTAACTCGCCCGAAAGCCCATGCACCTTGTAGGGGCGGACGACCCTGTCCGCCCGTCCCCGCCGCAGCGGACTGCCTTCCCCTCCGGGGAAGGTGTCTGCGAAGCAGACGGATGAGGGTCAGGGAGCAGTTGCAACCGCATATCTTCCGCCGCACCCGTAGGGGCGGACGACCCTGTCCGCCCGCTTCTTCCGGTTTCACTCCGCACCCAAAGAAACGTTTTTTGAACCCATTCTCTTTTCACAAAAGCATCTGCTGCACGGCAGGTGCTTTCATTTTTGCAGCGCTTCCAGCGCCTCCTGCGTATCGCAGTCAAACAGCTCCGCGCCATCCGTCTCCACCAGCAGCAGCTCCTCCTCATGCGCGCGAATCACGCTGCTCCCGCCGTGGTCGCCGCGCAGCGCCAGCAGCTCCGGAAACAGCCGTGCCGGAAACAGATTTGGGTTTCCGCGCCGCCCATCGTGTCCTGCACCGACAATCCTGTCCGGATGCTGCCGCCATACCTCCACCAGCCGCGCGACCGTCTCCTGCCGGAGCTTTGGTTGATCGGCCACCATGTATAAAATCCCGTCGCAGCTCCGCATCGCTTCCGTCCCGAGTGCAATTGTCCGGCTCAGTCCAAGATCCGGCCTGTCGTTGTGAATCGCCGCAAAGCCAAACTGCCCCGCAAGCTCCTCAATATCCTCATACTGGCTCACAACCGTCACCGCCGCAAACTGTGCCCCGGGCACCGCTTCCAGCGCCCGGCGGATCAGTGTCTTTCCGTCCAGCTCCGCAGCCAGCTTGTTCCCGCCGAACCGCCGTCCGCTGCCCGCCGCCATCACCAGGCATCCCAGCTTCAGCTCCCGCTCCACATACATCCCTCCGTTGTCATTTTCTACAATTCAGTATACCCATTTTTGGGAATAACCGCAAGAATCTCACAAATTTTTCGGCAGTTCCGAAAAATCGCGTTATTTCAGAATTAAGATAACGTTTTCTCTTTGCGTTTGCCGCCGGTTGTGCTACAATGAAAACAAATCAAAACCGGAAGCGGCAATATTTCCGCCTTTTTCCGTATCTGTGAAACATATGGAGGTTTAGCAGCAATGGGCATCACAGGCAGAAGTGAAATTCGTGTCGACGCCTATGATAAGGCGACCGGCCGAACAAAATATTATGACGATCTCGCGCCAAGCGACGCGCTCCTCGTCCGTATCAAGCATTCCACCATCGCACATGGCTTCGTCAAATCCGTCGACACCACCGAAGCGTCGCAAATTCCCGGTGTCGTGAAGATCCTCACCTGCTTCGACGTACCGGACATTCCCTTCCCCACCGCCGGCCACCCGTGGTCGATGGATCCGCACCATCAGGACGTTGCCGACCGCCACCTGCTCAACCAGCACGTCCGCTACTACGGCGACGATGTCTGCGCTGTCATCGCGGAAAACGAGGTTGCCGCTATGCAGGCTGTGCGCGCCATCAAGGTGGACTATGAGGAGCTTCCCTTCGTGCTCGACGCACAGGAGTCCATGCAGGACGGCGCGCCGCAGCTCCATGAGAACTATCCCAACAACATCTTAAACCATACACAGTCCAACGCGGGCAACTATCAGGAAGCCATTCAGGAGCCGGGACTTATCAAGGTCGAAGGCTGGTACAATACCCCCACCGTGCAGCACAGCCACATCGAAAACCACGGCTGCTTCTGCCATGCGGAAAACGGCCGTCTGGTCATCACCTCGTCCACGCAGATTCCGCATATCATCCGCCGTGTCGTCGGGCAGGCGCTTGGCCGCCCGTGGGCGGACATCCGCATCATCAAGCCGTACATCGGCGGCGGCTTCGGCAACAAGCAGGACGCGCTCTATGAGCCGCTCTGCGCCTGGTGCTGCGAGCAGGTCAACGGCCGCACGGTCAAGCTCGACTGCTCCCGCGAGGAGACATTCGTCTCCAACCGCGTCCGTCACGCCATCCGCACCCATATGATTTCGTGGCTCCGACCCGACGGCTCCATCGCCGCACGCAAGGTTGAGTGCTTCTCGAATCAGGGCGCCTACGCCTCCCATGGCCATTCGATCGTCGCCAAAGCGCTCGGCTCGTTCAATCAGCACTATCCCTGCCCGAACTTTGAGGGCGATGCCTATACCGTCTTTACCAATATGCCGGCCGCCGGCGCAATGCGCGGCTACGGAATGCCGCAGGCTTCGTTCGCCGACGAATCGCACGCCGACGAATGCGCCAAAGCCGTCGGCATGACGCCGCTGGCCTACCGCTGGAAGAACCTCATGCCGAAGGGCTACGTCGATGACTTCTCGAAAAACGAGAACCATACCGACTCCTTCCGCGAATGTCTCGAAGCCGGCATGAAGCGCTTCGACTATCAGAAAAAATTCGAGGCCTATTCGCATGAAACCGGCCCAATCCGCCGGGGCGTCGGTGTGGCAACGTTCTGGTACAACACGGCGGTCTTTCCCATCTCGCTCGAGACGTCCTCCAACCGGATGCAGCTCAACCTCGACGGCACCGTCACCATGCAGTGCGGCGAAACCGAAATCGGTCAGGGCACCGACACCGCCTGCGCCCAGATGACCGCCGAAGCGCTTGGCCTTTCCGACTATCATAAAGTTCACGTTGTCTCCTGCCAGGACACCGACATCACGCCGACCGGCCTTGGCGCCTACGCCTCCCGGCAGACCTACGTTGCCGGCTTCTCCATCCGCCAAACCGCCGGAATGCTCAAAAAGAAAATTCTCGACTATGCCTGCGAGGTCACGCGCCAGACGCCGGACAATCTCGACATCATCGACTCCAATATCGTCCGCGTGCCCGACAGCCGTGTGCTGATGAGCCTTTCCGAGCTTGCCATGACCGCGCAGTATAACCCGGTACATTCCGAGCACATCACCGCCGAGTCCACCTACACGATCCGCAACAACGCCTATTCCTTCGGCTGCACATTCGCCGAGGTCGAGGTCGACATCCCGATGTGTAAGGTCAAGCTGCTGAACATTCTCAATGTCCACGACTGCGGCAAGCTCATCAACCCCGCGCTGGCCGAAGCACAGGTGCACGGCGGTATGTCGATGGGCATCGGCTACGGCCTGTCCGAGCAGCTCTTGTTCGATGCCAAAACCGGCAAACCGCTCAACAACAACCTGCTGGACTACAAGCTGTCCACATTTATGGATCACCCGAATCTGGACGCAGCCTTCGTGGAAAACTACGAGCCGACGTCCGCTTTCGGCACCAAGGCGCTCGGCGAGCCGCCGGCCTGTTCTCCGGCTCCGGCTATCCGCAATGCCATCTATCAGGCGACCGGCGTCGCCATCGACCGCTGCCCGATCACGCCGCACATTCTCTTTGCGGAGTTCACCAAGGCCGGTCTGATTCAGGATTGAGAGGAGGACGCGCATCATGTATGACATCAAAGCACTCTATCAGGCCGCCAGCGTCGACGACGCCTGCCGCCTCCGCATCGAGCATCCCGACGCGCAGATCATCGCCGGCGGCACCGATGTGCTCGTGCAGGTTCGGGAGGGGCGACGCGCCGGCAAGGAACTGATCTCCATTCAGACGCTCGACGAGCTGCGCGGTGTGACGATGGAGGATGACGGCACCATCCGCATCGGCTCGCTCACCGTTTTCTCCCATATCACGCACGACCCCATCATTCAGAAGTACATCGGCGTTCTCGGCGAAGCCGTCGACATGGTCGGCGGCCCGCAGATCCGCAACGCCGGCACCATCGGCGGCAACACCTGCAACGGCGTCACCTCGGCCGACTCCGCCTCCACGCTCCACGCCTGGGAAGCCATCGTCGAGCTGACCGGTGTCCACGGCAAGCGCTATCTGCCGATCAAAGACTTCTACATCAAGGCCGGCACGGTCGACATCAACGTTGCCGAGGGCGAAATCCAGACGGCTCTTCTCATCCCGAAGGAGTCGTATGAGAACACCTACGGCTATTATCTGAAATACGGAATGCGCAACGCGATGGAAATCGCAACCACCGGCTGTTCCGTCAACGTCCGTCTGAGCGCCGATCAAAAGACGTTCGACCGCGTCCGCATCGGCTACGGCGTCGCAGGCCCCGTGCCCATGCGCGCGCCCACAGCCGAAGCGTTCCTGAACGGCAAACCCATCACGATGGAAAATATCGAAGCCTGCGCCAAGACCGTTCTCGAGGACATCAACCCGCGTGATTCCTGGCGCGCCAGCAAGGCGTTCCGCCGGCATATCGCGGTGGAAATGTGCAAACGCTGCCTGATCGAATCTGTCAAACGCTGCGGAGGTGAGCTCTGATGGCACAGTATCAATTGGTCACTTGCACCATCAACGGCAAGAAATCAGAAAAAATGGTCGACGTCCGCGCCAGCCTGACGGATATGCTCCGCAATGACTACCGCCTGACGTCCGTAAAAAAAGGCTGCGAGGTCGGCGAGTGCGGCGCGTGTACCGCCCTCATCAACGGCGAAGCCATCAACACCTGTCTCTACCTCGCTGTCTGGGCGGAGGGCAAGGACATCATCACACTCGAGGGTCTGATGAACCCGGACGGAACGCTGTCCGACGTGCAGAAGGCCTTTATGGAGGAGACCTCCATCCAGTGCGGCTTCTGCATCCCCGGCTTCATCCTGACGGCAACCGAGATCGTGAACTCCGGCAAGGAGTATACCGACGACGAGCTGCGCAAGCTGCTCTCCGGCCATCTCTGCCGCTGCACGGGTTATCAGAACATTTTCCGCGCGGTCAAAAAGACGATGCTCCGTCGTCTCGGCAAATCCGAAGAAGCGGATGCAGTACAATGACCTCCAAGGGCGGCTACCAGCCGCCCTTGTCAGCGGGTCGAAAAGACTTTTTCGACCCGCTGAAAGCTCCCCGGGATTCCCATCCCGGGGAGCTTTCATTTCCCTCTTACATCACAAATCCAAACGCCACATAGAGCACCGCCGTGCACGCAGCCGTCACCAGCGCATACGGAAGCTGCGTTTTCACGTGCGAGAACAGATCCGTACCGACTGACATCGACGAGAGAATCGTCGTGTCCGACAGCGGCGAGCAGTGGTCGCCGAAAATCCCGCCGGAAATCACCGCGCCGATCGTCAGCACAATGTTGCCGCCCATCGCCACAGCCATCGGAATCGCAATCGGCATCATGATTGAGAACGTGCCCCAGCTCGTGCCGGTGCAGAACGCCATCAGCGCACCCATCAGGAACACAATCGCCGGGCAGAATGCGCCGCTCACGTTGTCCCCCATCAGGCTCGCGAGGAACTGACCGGTGCCCATGCCCTTGATGACACTGCCAATCGCAAACGACAGCACCAGCAGAATCACCAGTCCCAGCATACTGCTGACGCCCTTCATCACATACTGTCCGAACTCCTTGGCCGTCATGAGCTTCTGCTTCGTATACATCACGCACATCATCAGCAGCGTCACCGTCACGGAGTACAAAATCGACGTCGTGCCGTCGCCCGCAGCCAGATTGCCGCCGCCGGTGACCAACAGGCCAATAAACGTGCCGCCGATCAGCGTAATCAGGGGCAGCATCATGTTCCACTTGTTTTCCTTGCCGTCGGCAACCAGCTCATCAAAGCCGTCGGTGTCGTTGAGCAGCGGCGTCACACCGTCGTCATAGAGCTTGCCGGTCGTCTGCACGCGCTGCTCCGCCTTCTTCATCGGGCCCCAGTCCTTGCCGGTCAGGATGTAGAACAGCACAAACAGCAGCGACAGGATGCTGTAAAACTGGAACGGCAGGCTCCGCACCAGCAGATTCATCGGCTCGCCCTGGATGTAGCCGGACGCGATCTCCGCCGCAATCAGGCTCATCAGCATCGCGCCCCACGAGTTCAGCGGAATGATCGCGTTGACCGGAGCCGACGTCGCGTCGCAGATATAGGCCAGCTTTTCGCGCGAAACCTTGAACTTATCGATCAGCGGACGCGTCACCACACCGGTGAACATGATGCTGAGCAGACCGTCAATGAAGATGATAATGCCGATCACATACGCAATGAGCATCGCCATCCGCTTGCTTTTCACGCGCTTGCTCTGCTCCGTCAGATAATTGACGAAGCCTTTCACACCGCCGGACACCCGCACCAGAATGACGAACGCGCCCATCAGCGCCGTAAACAAAAACGTTTTCAAATTTCCGGTGTCCGCGCAGACATTCAAAATCCCATTGACGCCCGCATTGATCGCCGTAAACGGGTTCCACCCGCAGATAATCAGTTGTCCCGCAAAAATTCCGATCAGCATCGCCAGCGGCACCTTCCGCGTCACAATGGCAATCACCAGTGTCAAGATCGGAACTACCAATGTCAAAAATCCGTAATCCATCGTACTCTCTCTTTCTAAATCCTCAATATTGTGCGAACAGCGATCCAAATCCGCCCGTATGCAGGTAGCAGACCGTGCCGGATACCTTTCCTGTCTCCACCCAGTCCATCATGCCCACATAGACCTTGCTGTTGTATACGTTTTCGAGGAAAATTCCCTCGCTTCTGGCAACTGTCAAAATCGCCTGCTCGCTTTCCTTCGTATTTTCGCCCCATCCGTTTCCGCGGTAGGCATCCGTGATCTCCGCCGCGCGCTCCGGCGGCTCCGGCATCGGCAGTCCTGTGATCGCCGCTGCTTCTTCAATCGTCGCTCGGATATGCTCCGTCAGTGTTTCCCGGTCGTCCTCCACGCTGACAATCACAATGCGGAACGGACTTCCCATCAGCGCATTTCCGTAGATCAGTCCCGCGGCAACGCCGCCGTTGCCGCCGGGCGCGAAGATCGTCATCTGCGCAAGCTGCCTCTGCCGGCACTGCTCCATCAGCTCCACCACAGCCGCCGCATACCCAAGCGCGCCGCAGCCGCTTGTCGCGCCGTTGCGCACCACATAGACGTTCTCACCCGCGCTGCGATATTCCGCCGCAAGCTCCTCCATCTTCCGGTTCCGCGTTTCGCCGTCGCAGCTTCCGAGAAAGTGGGTTTTCACGCCGAGCAGTTGCTCCAGCAGCAAATTCCCTTCTTTCCGTTCCGGCTCCGCGCCGTTGATGAGCAGTTCACAGTCCAGTCCGGCCTTTGCGCAGGCTGCCGCCGTCAACACGCAGAGGTTCGACTGCGCGGGTCCCGCCGCCAAAATCTTCGTCGCGCCCTGCGCTTTGGCCTCGCCCAACAAAAATTCCAGGCTGCGGATCTTATTTCCGCCCGGGCCGACGCCTGTCATATCATCCCGTTTCATCCATAGCTCCACCCCCGAGGGGTGTCGTTGGAGCCGGTGCAGCGGTGTCGGTGCCGGCATCAGCGGCATACGCGCCGCTGTATTCAAAAATGCTTCTAAGGGTTTCATCGCTTGTTCCTCTTTTTGTTTACTTCGGTAGCAAACTACTTGCTTAAAGTATAGCGAATATTTTTCATTTGTCAACCCCAAACTTCCGCACCCGTCGCGCGCCCGCGCCGCAATCCGCCGCGTTTTCACCGCTCCTGTTCCCATTTTTCCGTTCCCGCGCAAAAAAACGCCCCCGCAGACCTTCAAAAAATCTGCGGGAGCGCATATCATTTTCTTGTTTCAGGGCAGCATCGCCGTCTCCGCGGCAACCTCGTCCTCCGTCGCCTGCATCGCGGCCAGCGTCCGTTCGATCAGCGTGTCCACTTCCCAGCCAAGCTGCTCCGCGCCGCGCGTAATCACGTCGCGGCTGCACCCGGCGGCAAACTTCTTGTCCTTGAACTTTTTCTTCACGCTCTTAAGCTCCATGTCCTTCGTGCTCTTGCTCGGCCGCATCAGCGCCGCCGCCCAAATCAGACCGGTCAGCTCGTCCGCTGCAAAGAGCACCTTTTCCATCTCATGCTCCGGCGCAATATCGCAGCAAATGCCGTAGCCGTGGCTCGCCACCGCATGAATCGTCCGCTCGTCGACGCCGGCGTCATGCATCAGCTCTTGGCATTTCTTGCAGTGCTCCTCCGGCCACTGCTCAAAGTCGAGGTCGTGCAGCAGCCCGACCGTCGCCCAAAACGCAGCCTCGTCGCCATATCCCAGTTCGTTTGCATACCAGCGCATCACAGCCTCCACCGTCAGCGCGTGCTGCAAATGAAAATGATCCTTGTTGTATTTCGTCAAAAGCGCCCATGCTTCCTGCCGTTCCATTGTTTCATGCTTCCTTTCCGGTTCGTTTCTATCTTTTAATAGGAGCTGATCGGCAGCGACGTATCGTCCTGACCTTTTTCCACCGCGCGGATCACAATGTCATAGCTGTAATTGTCGTTGACCTGCACGCTCACACGGTCGCCGACCTTGTGTCCCATCACGGCCTTGCCAACCGGCGATTCCTTGCTGATCAGTCCCTTCAGCGCATTCTGCCGCAGCGTCGTCACCAGCTCAATGGTCTGCTCCTCGTCGTCCTCCTCGATGTAGATCGTCACCTTGTCGAACAGGCCGATCTCGTCCTCCTTTGAGCTGACGTCGATCACCTTTGCCGTCTTAATCATTCGTTCAAGATAGCGGATACGGCTGTCGTTGCGGTTTTTCTCCCGCTTGGCCGCCTTATATTCAAAGTTCTCGCTCAAATCGCCAAATTCCCGCGCCGTTTTCACATCCTCCAAAAGCTGCGGCCGCAGTTGAATCCGCCGGTATTCCAGCTCCTCCTGCATCTTTTGAATATCGACCGCTGTCAACTCATCGTTCATGCCGACGCCACCTTTTCCAAGTTTCCCCCATTATAGCGCGCAATTTTGAAATTGTAAAACAAATTTTGAAGTTTTGTGATATGATAGTGGCAAGCAAAAAAAGGAGTCGTTTCTATGCAGCCGATTGCCCATATTCATACCGATTTCCCGACAAAATTCGGCGTCCCGCGCCAGTCCGGTCTGGTAGACCAATTGACCTCCGCGATCGTCTTTGAACCGGAGTTCCGAAATCCCGACTATCTCCGCGGGATTGAGGCGTGGAGCCATCTCTGGCTCATCTGGCAGTTCCACCATGTCGCGCCGGAGAACTATTCCCCCACCGTCCTCCCGCCGAAGCTCGGCGGCAAAACGCGTGTCGGCGTCTTTGCCACGCGCTCTCCCTTCCGCCCCAACCACATGGGGCTGACCGTCGTGCGCCTGCTCCGTGTCGAGCACAGCGCCAAAACCGGTCCCGTTCTGCTTGTCACCGGCGCGGATATGGTCGACGGCACGCCAATCTTCGATGTCAAGCCCTATGTCCCCTACGCCGACAGCATCCCGGGCGCCGTCGATGCCTTCGCCGAAACACGGCAGGCCGGCTCTCTCACCGTCGTGTTCCCCGAACCTTGGCGCAGCATGATCGCGCCGGACAAGCTCGCCGGTCTCGCGCAGGCGCTCTCGCTCAATCCGCGCCCCGGCTACCAGCATGACCCCACGCGTCGCTACGGCTTCAACTTTGACCATCTCGACGTCCGCTTCACGATCGACGGCGATACCCTCACCGTCGTCGAGGTCGTCCCACTCTAACCCCCACCAAAAACCGTCTTTTTGAACCTGTTCTTTTCTTTCTCCTGCTGAGAAAGAAAAGAACGGCTTCAAGCTGCCAAGAAAACAAAGCGGGCACAGTGCCAACCGTTGCCCTGAATTTGATTCAAAATCTCTCGGCCTTCCTCGTCCGTCCCACCCATCCCTACCATCCGAAAGAGCGCCGCGCTCTGCGCATCGCCTTTCGGAGATACCTGCAATGCGAACCACTACGCTTTTCTTGTAGGGGCGGACGACCCTGTCCGCCCTTGCCGCACTGTGATTTTGCCGCAGACTTCTGCTAGGGTTAAACCATCTTTGCCTCCGAATCGAGGCAAAAAGAATGGGGGTGCAAATCCTTTTGGCGCCCCAAAAACGCCGTCCTCATTCGATAAAAATCAATTTCACAAAAACCTACCCCCGGAGCAGCCATCTCGCCGCACCGGGGGTTCCTTTTTTCAATAATCCACCCGCATCAGACAAAGTCCCTGCGGCGGCGCGGTATATCCGGCGAGCTTCCGATCCTTCGCTGCCAAAACCTCTTTGACATTCTCCACGCTTCGTTTCCCAAAGCCAACCTCGAGCAGCGTTCCGGTCAAAATCCGCACCATATTCTGCAAAAAACCAGTTCCATGGAAATTGAGATACAGCAAATCCTTCTTCTGCTGAATCTCAATCGAGTCCACAATCCGCACCGTCGACTTCTTCATCTGCGGATTGGCGCAAAAGCTGCGGAAATCGTGCTCTCCGACGAGCACCTCCGCCGCCCTTCGCATCTTCTCCACGTCCGGCTTCTCCTCCAGCACGGTCACATACTTCCGATTAAATACCGGTTTCGTCTCGCCGACGTAGCACGTATACGTGTAGAGCTTCCCCACCGCGCGATAGCGCGCGTGGAACCGATCCGCCGCTTCCTTCACCTCGGCCACACCGATGTCGTCCGGCAGATAGTGGTTGAGATAGTCCCGAATCTCCTCCGCCCCCATCTCCGTATCCATGTAGGCATTGGCGACCATCGCCCGCGCGTGCACGCCCGCGTCCGTCCGTCCCGCGCCGATCACATTGACCGGCGCGCCGCACATCCGCGTGAGCACCGCTTCGAGCTTTCCCTGAATGGTCTCCTTCCCCGGCTGACGCTCCCATCCAAAATAGCGGGAGCCGTCGTAGCTGAGCGTCATCTTAAAGTTTCTCATCCGCGCGGCTCCACATTCTTCGTATACCGGCAAACCGGGAAATTGGAACATCCCCAGAACTTCTGTCCCTTCCGCGCGCCGCTCTGTCCGGTGCGCAGCACCATCTGCGCCCCGCATTTCGGGCACACCGGCACGCGGCTGCTCGCCGCCCGCTGCGTATGGACGCTTTTTGCGTCTGGCTGACCGAGCGCCTCGTCAAACCGGATGGCCTTACAGTGCGCATTGCGCGCAAGCTCCACAGCCAGCATATCATACATCCGCCGCAGCTCGCCCTCGTTCACCCCCGCGGCCAGCTTCCGCCGCAGATAGACGCCCGGCGTCGTGCCCACCTTTTTGGCAAATACCTCACGGAATCGTTCCTCATCGGTCTTTGGTTTCTTCTTGGGATACATTTTCATCCCTCCTCTTATATCAGTTGACAAAGGCACACACGGCTTTTCACGGGGCAAAACGGTGTAGCTTTGTTGGCGGTTCGGCTTGGCCTGCAAACACGTGCGTCCTTGTCAACTGACGTCTTTTGTTATTAGTATATCAGACCCCGGCCGAAAAAGCTACTGCGGTATTTTTCGAAATCCTCTTGACAAACTGCGTTGTCTGTGCTATTGTACTAATCACTTAATACAGTAGCACAGGAGGTGACATCGTGTCCTGGCAATTTCAAGCCGATCAACCCATCTACACGCAGCTTGTCGCGCGCCTTCAGCAGCAGATTGTCTCCGGCGGCTATCCGCCCGGCAGCAAGCTCCCCTCGGTGCGCGACCTTGCGGCGGATGCCGGCGTCAATCCCAACACCGTCCAGCGTGCCTTTGCCGATCTGGAGCGTGTCGGCCTGATTTACACGCAGCGCACCGCCGGCAAGTTCGTCACGGAAGACGCGGCCGCAATCACCGCCGCGCGGCGCTCCCTCGCCGAAGCGCAGACCCGGCAGTATCTCGCGGCCATGCGCGCCCTCGGCTGCGACCATTCGGAAATTCTCAATCTATTCGATCAATTGGAGGAACAGGAAAATGCCAATCTTTGAATGCCACGCGCTGGAAAAGCGCTACGGCGCGGCCATGGCGCTCGATCATATCGACCTCGCGCTGGAACCTGGCCGTATCGTCGGCCTGCTCGGGCCGAACGGCAGCGGAAAATCCACGCTGATTAAAATCGCCATGGGTCTGCTGCAACCCACCAGCGGCGAGCTGCTGATCGACGGCCATACGCCGTCCCCGCAGACCAACGCCATCGTGTCCTATCTGCCCGACCGCGTCACGCTCAGTCCTTGGATGAAGACGCGCCAGCTTCTCGACTTCTATAACGACTTCTTTGCCGACTTCGACCGCGAAGCCGCCGAGCGGATGCTCTCTCAGCTCGGTCTGAATCTCAACCAGTCCGTCCGCCAGATGTCCAAGGGCATGAAAGAAAAAGTCCAGCTTGTGCTCACGATGAGCCGAAAAGCGAAGCTCTATCTGCTTGATGAGCCGATCGGCGGCGTCGATCCCGCCACGCGCGACTATATCCTGCACACCATTATTTCCAATTATAATCCTGAAGCCGCCGTCCTCATCAGCACACACCTGATCGCCGATGTCGAGCCGGTGCTCGACGATGTCATCTTCCTCAACCAGGGTCGCATCGCGCTGCATCAGAGCTGTGAGGAAATCCGCGAGACGCGCGGCCAGTCGGTCGATGCTCTGTTCCGGGAGGTATTCAAATGCTGGGAAAACTGATTAAACAAGAATTCCGCGCCACCGGCCGTCTGATGGCGCCGCTGTTCGGCGCACTGCTGCTTTTGGCAGTTTTTGTCCGCATGAGTGATTTGGTGCTGCGCCGCGCGGACGCACCGGTCTTTTTCGAAGCGCTCAACGCGCTGCTGCTGGTTGTCTATGTGCTGGCCATCCTCGGCGTGACGGTCTTTGCCACCATCCTGATGGTTAAGCGCTTCCACCAGAATTTCCTCACCGACGAGGGCTATCTGATGTTCACACTGCCGGTGAGCGTCCACAGTCTGCTCTGGTCGAAGCTCATCACCGCTGCGCTGTTCTTTATCTTCACGTTCCTGGCCGACGCGCTGGCTGTGGCCATCGTGGTCTGGCAGGGCGGTATGGCGTCGGACATCTTCCGTGATATTACCGATCTCCTTCACCAATTGGACAGCTATTATATGGCAAACGGTGCAGCCTTTGCGCTGGAGACATTGGCGCTGACCTTCGTCGCCCTGCTCGTCACCTGCCTGCTGTTCTACGCCCCCATGTCCATCGGGTACAGCTTTGCCAATCATAAAGGCCTTCTTTCCGTCGTGTTCTACTTCGTCATTCAGGCCGTGCTGCAAATCTGCGGCGTTCTCGTCCTCGCCGGCATTGCAGGCGAAGGTTCCGTGACCAATACCATCCTGCGGCGCTTCTACCCGAATCCGCTCGTCATCGACGGAAACCCCCACGCCGTCGTCCAGGTTGCCCACGGTGCCATGCTCCTGACCCTTCTTGTCGAGCTTGTCATCGGCGCCGCCCTCTATTTCCTCACCTACTTCATGCTCCGCAAGCACCGCAACCTCCAGTAATCCTCTCTCCCAACCCGCGGCCGCCCGGCTGCGGGTTCTCTTTTGCCGCCCCCAAAAGCGCCCTTTTGACCCCATTCTTTTCTTTCTCCATCAGAAAGAAAAGAACGGGTTCAATCTGCCAAGAAAAGAAAGCGGGCAAAGTTCCAACCGTAGTCCTGAATTTGACTCAGAGAATCACAGCCTTCAGCCGTCCGTCGCGCCCATCCCTACCACCCGAAAGGTCTCTGCGCTCTGCGCATCGCCTTTCGGAGACACCGCCGTGTATCTCCGATATTCCATACGCCGCAGAATCCAAGGGCAAGGCCCTTGGTCGCTGGAAGGGGTGTGGGGGAACCATTCGAAAGGTTTCCCCACGCCCTCTTTTCCTTTGGGAGCGTGAACCCATTTCCTTTTCTGAAGGAGAAAAGGAAATGGGTTCACAAACTTGCCCTTTGCTTTACATTTCCCCCATGGTGTGCTAGAATAATTTATCATTGTGAGGAGTGTGCCCATATGCAGAAAAACGTGCTGGAATATCTGGAACAGTCCGCGCAGCGCTTCCCGGACAAGCTCGCCTTTACCGACGGCGCACGCGGCTTTACCTATGCGCAGCTTCTCTCCGCCGCCCGCGGTCTCGGCACCATGCTTGCCCGCCGCACCCCCTGCGCACACCGGCCTGTTGCCGTGCTCATCGGCCGCACTGCCGAGAGCATCGCCGCCATGCAGGGCATCCTCTATGCCGGCGGGTGCTATGTCCCGATCGACGACCATATGCCCGAAGCGCGGATGCGCAAAATCTTCGAGCAGGTGCACCCCGCCGCCATCGTGTTCGCCGAAGCCAACCGCGCCGCGGCCGAGCTGGTAGCCGACTGCGCACCGCTCGTTTTCATGGAAGACGGCTTCGCCGCCGAGCCGGATGACGCGCTGCTCTCCGCCATCCGCGAGACCGTGCTCGACATTGATCCGCTCTATCTGCTCTTTACCTCCGGCTCCACCGGCACGCCCAAGGGCATCGTCATCCCGCACCGCGCGATGATCGACTTTGCCGACTGGATGAGCGAATTCTGCGGCTACACAGAACACGACGTTTTCGGCAATCAGGCGCCGTTCTACTTCGACCTGTCCTGTAAGGACGTCTACCAGACGCTCCGTCTCGGTGCAACGTGCCGCATCTTCGATAAAAAATTCTTTACCTTCCCCATGCTCCTGCTTCAGGAGATGGAGAAAGCCGGCATCACCGCCATCAACTGGGCAACCTCGGCGTTTCATCTCGTCGCCGCCTCCGGCGCACTCGAGAAATACGCTCCCACCACGCTGAAAAAAGCCGCCCTCGGCGGCGAAGCCTTGCAAGCGCGCTATGTCAACGCATGGAAAGCCGCCGTCCCCGGCCTTTCGGTCGTCAATATGTACGGCCCCACCGAGACGACCGTCGACTGCGCGGCCATGCACCTCACACGTGCCTACCGCGACGATGAAGCCATCCCCATCGGCACAGCCTGCCGCAATATGCAGATCCTACTGCTCGGTGAGGACGGCCGGCCGGTCGAGCCGGGTCAACCCGGCGAGCTATGCGTCCGCGGCACCGGCGTTGCCAGCGGCTACTTCGGCGACTGGGACAAATCCGATGCCGCCTTCATCCAGAACCCCTGTAATCCCTATTTCCGCGACATTCTCTATAAAACCGGCGACCTCGCCGTGCAGCGGGAGGACGGCCTGCTCTACTTCCTCTCCCGGCGCGACGGGCAGATCAAGCACATGGGGTACCGCATCGAGCTTGGCGAAATCGAAGTCGCGCTCCACAGCATTCCCGGCATTCAGGCCGCCGCCTGCCTGTTCGATTCCGCGCGCGACCGCATCCTCTGCGTCTACGCCGGCACGCCCGACAGCGCCGCGCTTGCAAAGGCCATGCGCAAGCTCGTGCCGAAATATATGCTCCCGAACCTCTATGAAAAGCTGGACGCGCTGCCCTACAACGCCAACGGCAAAATCGACCGGGTGCAGCTCAAGGAGCGCTATCTCCATGCAGAAGCTTGAATCCTACCAGCAGCTCGCCGCCGCCATGAGCGCGCAGCTCCGCCGCGGCGTTGTGACCAACTGCTTCCTCTCCGCTGCCGACGGCGCGCGCGAGGTGCGCGCCGGTCTTTTGCTCCACGAAGAAGCCGGTGCGCTTCTGCTCCTGCGCGACCGCGGGACGCACTACGTTTTGAATTTCTATTTGCAGCCGGGCGCGCGCTTCTCCCTTCCGGCCTTCGACAAGCCGGTTGTCACCGAGCTGGCCTATCGCCCGAAGGACGAGACCGCCATGCTCGCCGCCGCGTCGGAGCTGCGCGCTCTCGGCTTCTCCGAGGTACTGCGTCGAACCCGCCGCACGCGTGCCGCATCGCCCGCCGCAGCCCTGCCGCAACTGCCGCAATCGCCGCCTTCTCCTTGCCGCATCGGTTTGCCGCAGCCTTGCCGCAGCGCTGCCGTAAACGCGTTCCTGCAAAGCCACTTTTCCGCCCTCACCGGGTGTCTCCCCACGGCGGACACTTTGTCCGAAGCGCTTGCCGCCGGGCAGATGCTCTGCGCCGAGGATGACGCCGGAATCTGCGGCTTGCTCGACTTTGCGCCGGGGCGAACCTCCAGCGAAATCCGCCACCTCGCCGTCCGCGCAGACTGCCGTGGACGCGGCATCGCAAGCTCGCTGTTTTCCGCCTATCTGTCCGCCACCGGCGGCCAAAAAAGCGTTGTCTGGGCACGCACCGGCAACCTGCCCGCCGAGCACTTCTACGAATCACAAAATTACCAGCCGGACGGCTGGAAATCCATTGTCTTACAATTGGGAGGAACTGAACTATGAGAGAACAAATCATTGAGATTTTAACCGAAATCTGCCCAGGAATCGACTTTGAGACTGAAAATGCTCTGATCGATGACGGTCTGATCGACTCGCTCGACATCGTCGCCGTCGTCACCGATCTGATGGACACCTTCGATGTTCAGCTCGGCGTAGATGACCTCACGCCGGAGAATTTCAACTCCGTCGACGCGATCTGCCAGCTCATTGAGCGCGCACAGAGCTGATGGCGTTTACATCCGTCCCCTTTCTCGGCCTGACGGCGCTTGCCGTCCTGCTGTACTACCTCTGT
>CAKUJA010000028.1 GCA_934661135.1 uncultured Oscillospiraceae bacterium | reverse complement strand
CCTCTTGGTCCGGTCTCCCCCTGTGGGCCTGTCGCGCCTTGCGGACCGGTCGCGCCCGTCGCGCCAGTTTCGCCCTTCTCGCCTTGGATGCCTTGCAATCCGCGCTCGCCCTGAATGCCCTGTTCGCCCTGAATTCCTTGGATGCCCTGTTCGCCCTGGTCTCCCTTGTCGCCCTTGGCTCCGCGTGAGGGTTTCCCGGTGTCGGTTGTCCCGAGATACCAGTTCCCATTCGCGCCGATCGTCGGCGTCGTGCCGTCCGTGCCGGGGTCTCCCTTGGCTCCGGGGTCGCCCTTCTCGCCTTTCTCCCCTTTTTCGCCCTTGGCTCCCGTGTCGCCCTTCTCGCCCTTTTCGCCCTGTGCGCCGGTATCGCCTTTCTCCCCTTGCACGCCCTGCGGTCCTTGCGGTCCCATGACGTTTCCAAGCAGTTCCGTGCTGCCGTCCGTCAGCACAAAGGAGAGGTTGCCGTTGTCATCCAGAATGACTTCCTTCACGCCGCGCGACGTCTGCCCGCTCAATGTGACCTGCACACTGTTCGGGATGATGATTTTTCCTTTCAGCCGTACTTCCATGCCGCACCTCACTCCACGCAAATGCGGTTTCCGCGTACCAGCGTCGTCTTGTTGTTGTGCGTCAGCCGTGCGTCGTAGGTGTACTTCCCTTTCGGGAATTTCGCGCTGACCTCATCCGTGAATTCCAGCGTGATCTTCCCGTTCGTAATGTTGCTGAAGCTCATTTCATGTACGGTCTCTTTCTCCGCGTTGTAAAACGTCATCTTCACAGTGTCGCTCTTGCCGATCTCCACCGCCGCGCCGTCCTGATCTTCCAGTTCAAGCAGAATCGTGATGTCGAACGTGTCGCCCTCATACCAGAGCAGCACACCGTTTTCAATGCGGGGACTTGCGTATGCCCCCGGAATTGGAATTCCCATTCTCATCAGCTCCTTTTTTTCAGTGTACCATTCAAATCATCTCATTGCCCACGCAAAAGACCGGAGCGGTCATCCCGCCCCGGTTCTTCGTTACTTGTCATCTTCCAGCCATTTGTCGATGTCCTTCTCTTTCTCCTTCCGGTCGTAGCCGATTGCCGCATAAGCGTCCAGCAGCAGCTTCTTCAGCCGTTTGCGCTCCGCGCTGCTTGCTGCGATGTACTGCTGCTTATATGCTTTCGTAATCGTGCTCGCCAGTGCGTCAGCCTTTACGCCGTGATCGAGATAGGTTTTCGCCGCCTTCGCCACGTCTCCGCCCTTGTCGACCGCAGAGAGGAATTCGTCGTACTTTGCGTAATCGTCGCCGCCCTTCCATTCACGGATTTTCCAGTAGGCGTCGTTTTCATCCTCGGCAAAGCCGCCCGCCACCATTCGGCGCACTGCGTCCGCTTCGCTCACCGTCCCGGCCTGCACGCCATCCCGGATATTGGTTCGGATCATGTCATCCTGAGATTCCTGCAGCTTCTCGTTCATGTAGTCGATCCGTTCCTTCTGGCTCATCGGTTCCATCTCCGCCTTCTGCGTGTCGCTCGCAAGGACGTTGTAATAATACGCCGCCTTTGCCCGCTCGCTCACGCCGGTATAGCTTGCAAGGAACGCTTTCTTCGCTGCGCTTTTGTCGAGCGCCCGGATAGCCTTCACGAAATCAAACGAACTGCGTTGATCTTCATACACGGTCATCTCCTGATAGGCCGCCGTCTCCTTCGCGCTCAGATTCTTGAATCCGCTTTCAATCCATCCCTGCGCTTCCTCCGTCGCCGTCTTGCCAAAGAGCAGCGCCTGCGCCAGATTCTTTGCCATCTCGCCCGGCTTGTCATTGTAGATCGGATATTGCAGAATGTCGCGGCCTTCGTTGTCCGCCTTGTAGCTGCCGCCCTGCATGACGGCCTGCGCGCCCTGTGCCATCTTCTTGATCTGCCCGCCTCCGAATGGCAGCGCCAGATAGGCCGCCGGGTTTGCCAGCTCGTTTATTACCGTCTGCACTTTCTTCTTCGGGGCAATGTCCTCGTTGCTGGCAAGCAATGCCTTTTCGATGTTCCCGATGTTCGGAATGGCTGACGAAACCGCAATGCGTCCGCTGTCGATCTCCAATCCCCACTTCTCATCCAGTCCGAGTGCCGTGAGCACCTGCGTCCCCGGCAGTTCGCTGACGAGGTTTCCGCCGAGATTTTTGATCGCCTGATATGTTCCCGGCTTCTCCTTCGTGAACTCCCACCGGCCTGAGAGCGCCGACTGCACCGTGTTCGGCAGCTGATATCCTGTGAAGTCACCCACGCTGTCATTGAGGATGTCCAGCGGATCGAGCGCCGCGCGTCTGCCGGCAATGGCTTCATAGACCTCATTGTAGAGCCACGCACCGATCAAAAACTTAAAGAGCGCCTTTGCAAGCTGCGCCACGCCCTTCTTCCGCTCCTGCGGGATCATGTCCTTGAAGATCCAGCTCAGTTCGTTGTTGACCTCCAACTGGAACTGCGTAAAGAGCTTGATGATCGGATTTCGCGCCGAGTAGATCGTCGGCGTCGCGCCTTTGCTGCGGTCTGCCATGATGTTTGCCGCGAACTGGTCTGCCTCCTGCATCGCGTTCACCTCGCTCATGCCAAGCCGGAGGTTTTGCAGATACCGTGCCCGGACGACGCTTCCGGTCGTGAATCCGTCGACGGCTTCCATCAAAAATGCCGCCTTTTCCGAAACCTTGTCCATGGTCGACATCGCGAGCCGCCCATAGCCGCTGCGGTTGTGGATGAAGGTTGAAGCCGTGTCCAGTCCGTCCGCCGTCTTGTAGTTTTGCAACGTCTGCCACATCCCGTGCAGCATATCCGCCGATGACACCTGGCTCCATGCCTGCGTCAGCGGAATGAAGTTCGTCAGCGCCGAGCCGATGTTCGCCGCCACCATGTTTGCGCCCACGCGGGATTCAAACGCTTTGCAGACGTTGTAGAATTTCCGCCCCAGCATCTTCTCCATGCCGCGGTCGAGCCGCGACTTCTTCCCGGCAAGCAGATTCGTGTATTCGTCCAGCTCCGCCACGAAGTTTGAAAGGGCAAACGGTGCGTCCTTCATTGCCTGCGCCACCCGCTCGTTTGCTTCATCCGGTGTCAGCGTCGGGTCTTGCAGGATGCGGTCGATCTGCTTGCGCACACCCTCGTCGCTCGCGCGGTAGCGGATCTGCGTTGCAAGCGCCCGGAGCCGCTGGATGTCGCCCGTGTGGTAGACGACGTCCGAAGCGACTTCAATGTACCGGTCGAAGCCTTGCAGCGCGTCGTATGCCGTTGCATAGCCGAGCCGCTGCTGGATGTTTGCCATATACCGGATGCCCGGGCGGAACGACTGCGTCAGGCCGTTGATCGTCGCGGGAAGCGGCGTCACCTCGTCCGTAATGCCGAGGTGCCGTCCGAATCGTGTCAGCAGGCTCCCGTCCTTGTCGTTCTCCTGAAAATGCGGGAAATATCCTTGCATATAATCGACCGGCTCATAGCCATTTTCCATCCGCACGCGGTTCATGTCCTGGTAGAGCTGATCGTAGATGCTTCTGAATTCCTTCACGGCGTGTTCGATCTTCGCGTAGTCCAGCTTCGGGTTTTCCTCGTGGAATTTTTGAATTGCCGCGTTCCATTCCTCGTAGCCAAATCCGCCGCGCTGCTTCACGCGCGGATGCTCCGCCAGATACCTCCGGTTAAACTCCGCTTCTCCGAGCCACTGCACCGCGTAGCTCTCCGAAACCAGATTCCCCTTCTCCACCTTCCGGCTGAGATTCAGCGCTTTGATCCTGTCCTGCAAGCCGACGACGTAGCTCTTTCGGTCGCTCTCGTTCTTGTGCACCGGATAGAAAAACTCGTTGTTGAACGCTTCGACCTTCTCATCCGCAACCTTGCCTTTCTTCGCAATGTCCCGGGTGTTCCGCTCCATCGTCTCTCGCATATACGCAAGTCCCGAACTCTTGTCTACCCACTTCTCGGCTTCCGCCGCATTCAGCGCGTTCTCCGCCTGCTCTTGCAGATTCTCCTTGCGCGTGTTGTTCCATGCTTTCAGCCGCAGCGCCAGCAGATCGTAGTCCGCTTTCGCTTCGTAGGTTTTCAGGATCGCTTCCGCGTTCTCCCGGTTCTGTACCGCTTCCGGCGTCGTGTCTCCGCGCAGCAGCATGTTCACGACCTTCTGGTCTGCGTCCGTCAGCAGATACTTGCTCTGCACCTTCTGAAATTTCTTCTTCTCGGCCTTGACCTCCTTCGCAAGCTCAATCGCTTCCTCTGCCGTCTGCGGCACGCCCAGCTTTTCTTTCTTGCGCTCCTGCGCTTCCTGATAGCGTTTCGCAATGCGGATTCCTTCCGCAAGCCGCTGCACGGATTCATCAAAGTCATTCTGCGCCCACGTCTTGAAGCTCTCCGCCTGTGCGCCAAACGCTTCGTTCAGCGTCTTTTCGCGTTTCTGGATGCTCTGCGCCACCTCATAGAGCTGCAAGAGTTGGTCGCTCGGCGCGGTGATGCTCGCCGGGAACAGCTCCGGCGCCATGTCCCGCATCTCCTGATAGAACGTGTCGACCGGCAATCCATCGCTGGAAAGGCGCAGCGTGCCCATGGTCTGCTTGCGGAACAGGTTAAAGTCCGCAATGTCCGCCCGGTCTTTCGCCGAGATGAAAAGCTTCTGCGTGCGGATTTTCTCGCGCACATCCTTGTACTGCTCATAGTATTCCGTGTCGGCTTCCCGCCCGGCGTCCCATGCCTGTTCAAACAGGCGGTTCAGCTTCGCGCTGTCCATCTCGCCGCCGCGCAGTACGTCATATATGATCTCGTCGGCGATTGGCCGCAGCGTCTCGCGCTTGGCCGTCTCCGGCACGCTCAGATTGTCCGCCAGCCGCCGCACCAGCGTATTCTCCGTCCGCGCCACATATTCCGCCGCCCGCTCCGGCAGTGCATCCCGGAACCGCTGCTGCGACGCTGTGAACTTTGCCTGATTGGTATAATACCCGCCGGGATTCTTCATCTCTCCAAAATGGTCGAGTACGTCCTGAGATAAAATACTTTGATGCGTGCCATTGACAATTTGCAAAAAATCTGCTACTGTGATTTTAGAAGAAGCGTTCGTGGAAGGGTAAACTCCCTGTGGCTTAGTGCCAACCCGTTCGCTTCTTTTTTGTCTGCCGCTGAGCGCGTGCGTCACGTCGTACACTTCGACTCCGGCTACATTGCCGCTTCTCTGCTCCACCGTCACCACCGCTGCAAACTCCCGTCCGCGGCTGTCCGTCGCATAAGCCGCCATTGCATACGTCCCTGTGACGCCTTTGGCCTTGTTGCGAAGCGCGTTCACTGGCACAGCGTTTTGTACGACGTCCCCGATCACCGAGCCAAGCCTCGCATTGGTCAGCAGACGATTCGCGTCTCCGCTCAACCCATGTCGGATGCTGTTTGCGTCAATACGCAGTGACCGCCCCGTGTATCGATTCTGCACATACACTTTCCCGTCCCGCTCCGTACCCACGGCGCGGGCGTTTTTCATGCCCTGCTGCACGACCTTCGCCGTGTCTACTCGGTTGTTCTCGCCGCGCACTGCATCGACCTCCGGCAGCGTTGTCACGTTCATGTCCGGCTGCGCCGTCAGAAAATCGTAGGTATAGGCCGTACCATCTTCCGCAAGGTCAATTCCCTTGTACGCCTCGTTCGTCTGGTCGGCAGCCGAGTATGCCGGCGGTGCCCTCGCGCTGCCGGACTTCTTCGTCCACTGCCCGGTCTCCATCGTCACCTCGGCGCGGATGTTGTTTGTGCCGTAGGCCGTGCGGTTGATCCCGGCGTAGGCGTCCGCCACGATCTCCTCAACGTAGGCGTCCGTGTTGTCTCCGTAGATCGCGTTGTAGGCGTCGATGTAGCTGTCGATCTGCGCCTTGCTGATCTTTCCCTCGGCCACCAGCCGCTTGCGGATGCGCTGCGCCATCTCAGCGTTGCGCTGTGCAATGATGTGATACCCTTCATGCTTGGCAAGCTGCGTCGCGGAATATTCCTCGCTGTCCAGCCGCACCAGCACCGTTCCGTCTGCCAGCGTCACGCCGTCCGCGCGGAACGTCCGCCCGTCGGCCGTGATTTCCAGCTGCCCGACGACGAATTGGTAGCGCTTGATTCCCGCCGTGCGGAAAAATTCTGCCGCCTTCTTCGCGTCCGCGTTTTTCAAAATCTCCGCCTGCGGCATCACGCGCACCGTGTTCTCGCTGCCGCCCTCGCCGATCAGCTCCGCATTCGTTACTTCAGACCAAGTTTTTGATAGATTTCTTGCCTGATCCGCTCTTTCTCGTCCTCGGCTGGCGCTTTCGCTTCGCCCTCCTGCTGCTTGCTCCACTCGCTGAGCTTGCTTTCCGGCACGCGCACCAGCATTCCGTTCCTGTCTTTCAGCAGATACGTTCTTTCCATTGTTTCCTCCTTGACGTTCGGCCTGCACCACTTCGCCAAATGGCACGCCTTTCAGGTTGACATTTTGCTTGTTGTAGGATATACTACCAATAGAGCCATTCTGCTTCAGTTCGTTGGGACGCAATTGTAAGCCCATCGTCCGAAGAAGCGGAATGGTTCTTTTTTTGTCCGCAAACAGGACTTCGCTGCTTTGAATGAAATTGATCGGATTCTTTTTGGTGTATGCGCTGTTTACCTTCTGCATATCATCCAAAATGAATCCGTTTTCATTTGGCCGCAAATCCAGTGCCGTCAAAATTGGCTTTCCATTCTCCGCCTTGATCGAGCCGAGAATCACAAGCCGTGTGTTTTGACCATTCCTGTTTTCACCCTTGCTTTTCAGAATCAGCACCGGATCTTCCAGAATCTCCGGGATGCACTCCACCTCCCGCAGCGTGATCTCCGGGTGCTCTTTCAGAATGGTCTTGATCTTGTCTCCGTTCATGTAGATGTCGCTCTCCACCGCGCCCAGTCCTTGCAGCGTCGCGCCGGTCGTGCCAAGTTCAAACGACGCGCCCTCCGGCTTCCCATCCCGGTTCCACTGCCGCAGCTTTTGCCGGTAATCCTTCGAAATGGAATACTGTGCCGCGCCGCTCTGCTGTGCAGCTTTCTTCCCGGCCTCCCATGCCGCCGTTGCAACGTCCCGGTTCATGCCAGTTGCCGCTCCGACCGTCCACTCCTTCGAAACGCCCATCTGTCCCCGCTCATATGCCTTCTGGAATTTCGCGGCGTATTCCTCCGTCGAAAGATCTGTCGTGTTGCCATTCAGGAAATACGCCATGGTCGTATCGTCATATCCCTGCTTCTTCCCCTGTGCTTCCAGATAGTCCATATCGGCCTCGGCGGATGCCGCGTCCATCTGTGCCGCTGCCTGCTCCACCTGCCGTCCAGCATACTGATCCAGGTCAATTTCCGCCCATCCTTCGCCCACATCCAGTAAACTCCCGTCCTCGTCGTATAGGTCGACGCCTTGGCTTTGCTGGTTCTGCTGCCGCTGCGCCTGTTCATACTCCGTCTGCGACTGCTCCACGCTCTGCATGGCGTTTTTGAAGTTCTGGTATGTCTGATTCTCCTGCGTCTGATCTCCGCTCTGCGCGTCCTCTGCGGCGTCCTGCTGCTCCCGGACGTACTCGCGCAGCACACCTGCCACGTCCTTTTGTGTCGGCTCTCCACCTCGCATCAGATCGCCCTGCAAGGCTGCCGCGCGGTCGAAGGCCGCTCCTTCGCCCTGCGCAAGACCGAGGTCGATCACATCCTGCACTTCGCCGCGCTGGATGGCCTGCGCTGCCGTCCACTGGATGTTTGCCTCCGACGCGCCCTTTCCCAGCGCCGCGTATGTACCGGACATCGCCCAGCCGGAAAGACCGCCAGCGAGGAACGAAAGGCCGTCCTCCTGTGCATAGTCCTTCACCATGGCCGCGAGTGCCTGCCCTTCGCTCATACCCTGCGCCATATATTTTGCATACGCAGCAGACACCTCGCCCCGGTCGTGCTTCACGACAACATCGTAGATGCGGTTGAGCCAGTTGCTTGCAATTTCCTCTGCGCCCTCCGAAGCGAATGCACGGATGACCTTGCGCCATGCCGCCTTGCCGGACAGCATCGTCTCAATGATGTCGCCCACGGAATATTTTTCTGTGATGCCCTCGATCGCACCCTCTACAATGCCATCGATCAGCGCGTCGACGTTGCTTTTGCCGTTCTGGATTCCCTCATAGACCGAATCCGCAGCGACCTCCGATCCCATCACCCAGTTCATCGTATTCGCCACAGCGCCCTGCGCCGCCGCGCCGGTGCCTAACCCAGCCGCGCCGACCAGTCCGACCGACACCGCCATGTTGACTGCGCTGTCGAGCGCGCTGGTTCCCGCCTGATAGAGGAACTGTCCGACGTTTCCCATGTCCTCCATGACGCCGCTTCGGATGTTTCCCGACACGCGGCTCGCATTATACAGCGGACTGTAAATATTCGTCGGCATATCCGCGTTCTGATACCCGCCAAACCCCTTCGGCAGCACACCGCGCACCGATTCGATATTGCCCAGCGCCTTTGCCGGAGCCATCAGCGCGGACGCCACCGTCGAAATGTACGGATGCTCCTGCCCGAATTGATAGGACTGCTCCGCCTGTGTCATCGCGTTCTCATAATCCCGAAGCCGCTGCTCATACTCTGCAAGACTCTTGATCTCGTCCTCGCTGTATCCCTTCGCCCGAAGATCGGCTCGTGCTTCCATCTTTGATCCGTTCTCCCGGCCTTGGCTCTGCATATACGCTCTGGTGTAGAATTCCGCGCCCGCGTTGTATTCCCGCAGCAGCGCCTTCGTCTCGTCATCCAGCGGATCAATTGCCATATGGCTTTGCTTCATCGCGCGGGTGCTTTGGAGCTGCGCCTGTTCCTCTTGCAGCTTTTTCAAGCGGCGCTCCATGTCTCCGATGCTCTCAATCTCGCCGCGCTTGATCTGCTCCTTGCGCTCGTTTTCCCGCCGCACGCCCTCCTCGGTCGCCGTCTCCGCTTCCGCCTGCCGCGTCCGAATTTGCTGTTCCAGTTCCTTGATCTGGCCGTCCAGCTCGTCCTCCCGGCCTTTCAGCGTCTCCACTTCCGCCTGATTATATGCCGTCTGCTTGTAGTTCTGGTACGTTCCATACTGCTCCTGCATGGCCGTCGACCGGTTGAACTCCTGCTGCGAAACAGCGGTGTTCTTCTCCACTTGTGCAACCGCTTTGTTTTTGTACTTGTTTTCTTCCGCCGCAGCCGCCTGCTCCGGGTCATAATAAACCATCGTCTGCATGAACCTCTGCTCTGCCGGTGTCAGTCGTTGCCCTCTCTGCTGCTTCTGCTGAAGCTGCTGCTGTTGCAGTGCGCGGGTGTAGTTCTGGTATGCCGTGCTCTGCGCAGCCTGCGGCGCGCCCGCCTGCTGGTATGCCGCCGCAATCTCCTGCATCTGCTTCGTCCGGTTCTGATACGCCTGCGTCGCCTGCCGCTGCGCCCGCTGCTGTTCCAGCGCTGCGCGGTAGTTGGCAAATGCGTCGTAGTTCCGCTCCTCCGCGTTGTACTGCCGCTGCCGCATGGTCTGCGGAAAGTTGGTGGACTGCTCATATTCCCGCAGCGCGTCCGCGCCGCTGCGCTTCCATGTGCCGCTCTTCGTCTGCTCCTGCTGCTGCATTTGGGCAGCGCCAGTGTTCTTCGCATAGCTGCTCGCCTGTTCATACTCCCGCAGCGCATCCGCGCCGCTCCGTTTCCACTTTGCCATAGCTCCCCCTTATTCCAGCGGAATGCCAAACCCCGCCTTGTTTAAGATGCTCGCCAGCTCGTTATACTGCTTCTTGCCGGTCGCGTTTCCGAGATTGAGCTGGTGCACGACGCCTTGGAACAACTCATACGCCTTGTCCTTCTGCCCCATCGCCAGCCATTCATACATCCCTCGCTTGAGCTGATCATACGTTTTCGACTGCACCCCGCCGACACCACCTTTGTTGTAGGTGTTGTCGATGTAGCCTTTTCCGCTCTGTGTGGTCGTCTCCTTGCTCTTGCTGCTCCCGCCGGAGCCGCCGCCCGATCCGCCGCTCGCCCTGCTCTGTGCCGCAAGCTGCTGCAAGTAGGCGCTGTTCTCGTTCGCCGCCTTCTGCGACCAATAGCTGAGCTGGTCGCTCCACTGGTTGTAGTCCCGTGAATAGGCGCTGTCGTAGGCGCTTCGCGCGTCGGAGAGGTCGGAGTAGTAGTCGTTCACCGTGTCGCGGTATCGGTTGTATGCCTGATTCTCTCTGTCGCTGAGCAATCCATACTGGTTGTAGAGGTCTGTGCCCTCGTCGCGGTATCGGTTGTATGCCGCATTGTAAAGATCCGGTACAATGTCATTCAGGTTTTGCAGATAGGCGTTGTATGCCTGCTGCCCCACCTGTTCGCCGTAGGTGCTGCCATAGCCTCCGGTCAGCGCCGCAGCCTGTCCAATCGTGTCCTGCATGGCAAGCCGTCCTTGCCGCTGGTACTGCTCCCTGTACTGCTGATACACCGGGTCTGTCCCGAGGTCATAGCTGAACGGTTTCCGGTTCGCGATCCGGTTGTAAAGCTCCGTCAGCTCGCCGTCCCACTGGCTTTTATATTCTCCCGGTCTGCGGGACTGCACCTGATTGAGATACGCCTGCGCCTGCTGCACCGTAGATCCCGGCGTATATCCCCCCTCCAAGCCGTTGAGCTTTCCCTGCGTGTAGCCGCTCACGCCCTGCGAGAGCAGTGGACTTTGCCGCTGCGTATACTGCCCCTTGTAGTTCTTGATTGTCTGCGCCTTGTTGCTCACCTGACTCTGGTAGCTTCCGTCGGCGTTGACGCCTGTGATCCGGTATGTTCCGCCGCCGGTTACAACCTCGTCGCCCGCCGAAAGGCCGGCCGGCGCCTTTCCGTTTTCTACGCGATAAATTGCCATGTCTTCACCCCTTTACAGTTTGAAATACGTTGCCGCCTGACGCGGCATGTGCTCCTGATGGTATGCGTTCCAAAATCCCTGCCAGTAGCTGTTGTACTTGGCAGCGGCGTTGTTGTACTTCGTCAGCTCGCCGTTCGCGTCGCAGATCTTCATCTCCAAATACCACCGGTAGATGTCCTCATACGGAAACGGGATCAGCAAAATCGTGTCGAGGTCTACCCCCGGCGGATAGCCGGTAAACTCTCCCGTGTCCTCCTCCCGCTCATGCGCCCGGAAAACGTCCCGGTCAGCAATGCCGTCCAGCTCACTGAGCCAGTGCACCTTATCTTCCTCGCCGTACTGGTTTGGCATCAGCCGGTCGATCATCTCAATTGCTTCTCGAATTCTCATGCTCCACCTCCTACAAAAAAGAGGGAGCGGCACACGCTCCCTCTCGTCATGCCGCAAAGGGCACTATGTTGTTATTTCGGCTCGCTTGCGCGGTTGGCTTCAAAGGCTTCCTGCGCCTGCTGCTGTGCTTCCATCAGGCACTCGTAGACCGGGCGCGGCACCTCCGTCCGCTTGCCGCGCGGCACCTGAAACGTTCTGCCGTTCACGCCGACATACTGGAACTGCTGTTCGTTGTTGCCCGCTCTCGGCAGCATAATCTCCCGCATATCCTTCCATGGGTCATATGCCTGTACGGTTGCTGCGGTCACAACTGCGGTTTCTTCTGTCTTTGCCATGTGGGTTCTCCTTCCTTAGTTGGCCGGGTCGGTCGCGGAGTATGCGCTTGTGCTCTCAATGCGCACCATGCGCTCCTCGTAGAGCCGCTTTGCCGCGCCTTCGTACTTATAGCCGACGGTGCTGAACTGTTCCAGCGGGCCGCCCGCTTCGCCCTTGGTCTTTACGATCATTTCCATCGTGCCGCCGTCCGGGTCGATCATGGCGAAGGCGTCCTTGCCCATGATGATTGTCGCATACACGCTGTAATAGACCGCCGGGTTGCCGCTCGCAGCAGCCGTCTTGATCGGGCACGTGCTGTCGTTCCAGATCTTCTGGTTCGTCGATTCAATGAAGCGCACGCCGTGCAGCTCGCCGATCTCGCCGTTAAACAGCTCCGTGACTGCCGCGTACTTGTGCGCCTCGACCCATTCCTTGCTCTGCCGCAGATCGAACGCGACAGACGGATGGATGATACCGACGTACTTGCCGTTGATCGTCGGCGCGTGCGCCTTTTTCAGCGTGGTCACGGCCTTGTTGACCTCGGTCGGCGTCAGCACGCAAGTGGTGTCCATGCCGCTTCTTTCTGTCACCTCGGTATGTTCGCCGGTCGTGGCGTTCACCTTGTCGCAGAGCTGCTTCACCGTGCCGCCCACAACCTCGTTTCGCACCATCTTGTCAATGCTCATGCCGCCGGACGCGCCGAGTTCTTCGGTCGCGCCGAGAATCGCGTTGTCAATCGCGTGCAGTTCCAGCAGATCGGAGATCGTGACGTACAGACCCTTCTGCACAAGATCCTGCGTCATGCTCGACATACCGAGCTTCTGGCCGGTCGGGATGACGCCCTCGGTCAGCGTCTCCGCCTCCGGCAGCGTGTTCCACTTGCGCCATTCCACGCTCTTGCCGTGGTTGCGCGGAAGCGCCTGCTTCTTGGCAAGCTGTGCAAAGATCAGTTCCGGGCGCGCATTCTCCAAGAGCTGCGTGTCGTAGAACGTTTTCATCGTCGGCGTCAGCTTGTTGGTCGTGTCAAACGCCGTAGTCGTGCCTGTGTATGCGTTCACGTAGTTGCCGGTCGCGTTGACCAGCGTGCCCGCATCCGCGAAAAACTGGAATCCGATGTTAAGCATAGTTCTTTTCCTCCTTCTGCTCAGAGGACGATCTTTTCCCCCCTCTGAACCCTTCTGATGATGTCCTCGCGCTGCTGCTTCGACCAGCTGCGCGGGTCTGTGTTTGTGAATTGCCCGCCGTTGGCGTTCCCGCCGATCTCGGCAGGCCGCGCGCCCTGCGCGGCAATGGTCTGCATGACGTTGTTTCTCGCCTGCGTCGCCACGGCCTGTGCCTGCGCCTGTCGGATTTCTGCCATGTGTACCACTTCATAGGCCGTTTTCGGCGGGACGTTTGCGGCAATCAGCCGGGCGAAATCCTCGTTTGCCATCTCTGCTTCAAAGCTCGCCCCATAAACCCCTGCCACATCCCGTTCAAATGCCGACCGGATGCCGTTAAACTGCTCCTGAATCTGGTACTCCTGCAACCGGCGGCGCATCCCTGCGGTCTCCGCGCGAGATGCATACTCGCTGCGTACCGCGTCCGCCGTCGAGCCGCGTTCCATGGCTTCTGCCTCGTAGAGCCGGTTGTCCGCGCCAAACTTCTGCGCCAGCGCCGCATAGTCGATCTTTCTCGGGTCTGAGGTGTCAATGCCATAGAGCACTCCCAGCCGGTCGACCACCGGAGCCATCGCTTCAATCTGCGCCTTCATCGCCCCTTGCCCTTTGAGCCGCTGCTTCACGGCCTTCTGCACCGCCGCACCGACTGCGCTGTCGTACTGCTGCTTGTACTTTCCCGTGATCAGACTCTCAAAGGTCTCCTCCTGCTGTCCCTGAGCGTCGGGGACGTTGGCCTGCTGCTGCGGCGCTTGCGCCTGCGTCGGAGCTGCCTGCCCGCTCATCTGCTGACCGGCGACGTCAGCCGCGCCCGTTTGGGGCGTTCCTGCCATAAGTTCATCCATAAAGCAAGTCCTTTCTGACTTTCTAAATCCAGTCTACCATGTGTTTTTGCCCTTTGCACACGCGCCGGTTTATTCCGGCTGCGTAGCCTTCTGCGCCTGCTCCCGCGCGTTCTGTACCTTTGTCGGCTCCTGCTGCTCGCCTGTGTTGATCTCTGCCAGCTTTTCATCCTGCGGAGCCTGTACGGGCTGTCCGCCCTCCATCAACACCTGCTCGGCCAACGCCTGTCCGAGCGTCGGGTCATAGCGGTCTGCCACGGCGAGTGCCATCTGCTGCCACTGTGCCAGCCGCTCCGCAAGGTCGGCGTTCTCCTGAATTTTCTGCACGATGCTGTCTTTCCCGTCGAAGTCCATCATGTCCAGCGTGGCGAGTGCCTGGTCCACCATCTGCGGATGGAAGAACCCAAGCTGGAAGAATTGCAGCGCCAGCTCGTTCTGCGCCATGGCCGTATATTCGCTTGCCTTCTGTGCCGAAACCTCGATATCAAATACCGGCTTCCGCATCCCATCCTGCTGCCCGTCCGCCCCGTAGAGCGGCTGCATCTGCAACCCTTGGTTTGAATACTGCACGAATTCTTCCGCGCCGCGCTGCCCCACAATGCGGAACTGCCGCGGCAGATCGTAGAATTGCCGAATGCGCTCAATCACCATGCGGATGAGCCGCGCGTATGCCCGGTATGCCGACTTCGTGCTGTCCTTGCTCGACCGGCCGGACGCTTCCTGCAAGGCCGCAATTGCACTCGCCGCCGTCACGCCGGAGCTTGTCGCGCCGTTGTTGACGTCCGTGTTACCGGTCGTCCACTTCAGTTCCTCGATCTTGTTTTGCAAAATTGTGATGTAGTTCGCGCTCAACGGGTTTACCTGAATCTGCATCAGCGAGTCCTGACTGAGATTTCCGTCCACGTGCACAAAAGGCTTCGTCCAGTCCGCAAATTCTTCCTCGTTTACCGCGCCGTCGCTGCGCCGAAACCACCGGGGCGACGCCGCCATAATTGCGTTTTTGATGATCGCCTGATTCATCCGGTCGATTTGTTCCTGTGCGCTCTTTCCGATGTCGATGTAGCCGTAGCCTGCAATGCTGCCCTCCACCGGGAACAGCGCATCCACGACGAACGGATAGTCCCCATCGTCATAAAGGCCTGTCTCAGCCATCGGCCGTCCAACCGGCGTCTGCACCACGGAGCCGTCCGGCATCTGCTGCGTGCTATATTTCTGCTCGCCGTCGTTCTCGGTCGCCAGCAGTACGTTGTCTCCGACAAATTTGCAGAAATGCAGCACACTCTTGCCGCCCAGCCACTTCTTGTAGTACCAGTCCACCACCATGCTTTTGTTGTCCGTCGGCACGGCGTCATCTGTGTTGTACTGCTGCATGATGTTGCCGTTCGATTTCAGCTTCCCTTCCAGCTCCGGATACTTGGCCGTCAGGATGTCGTTGTCGACCAGCTCCGTCACAAAGACGTTTTTCGATTTCTGAATGTCCGTAATCCCCGGCTCCCAGAAAAAGCTCAGAATGTCTACCGCATTCACGGCGATGTCGCCGATTCCGTTCAGCTTGGAGCTGTCCCAGCTCACGTGCCAAACGAGCGTCCCCTGCTTCAGCTTCGTCCACTGGCTGTCCGAGTAGACTTCCTCGAAATCGTTCTGTTCTAGGATCACCGGCAGGATGGACGAGAGCCGCTTGGCTTCTCCCCGGTCGTCCGGCTCCCTTGGCCGGACGGCGGGCGCTGGGTATGCCGCAATCGCGTCCGCGTGCTTTCCCATGATGACGTTAAAGAGCCATGCGCTCGCCCACTTATCGTCCATCGGGTTCCCTTTTTGAATCTGCCGCCAGCTCTTGAGCCGCCACCAGTTTTCGCTCGCCGTCACGCGCGCTTCGAGGTTTGCCTTGCCCGCCTTGTATTTTTGCAGCGTGGCAAACGCCTGCCGCACCTGCGCTTCACCGATCGGCTGCGTCAGCACCGGCGCGCTCTGTTCCATCGTCTCATTTGCCATCTGTTGCTTCCTCCGTCTCCTGTGCTGCTTCTGCTTTGATCTGCATCTCCGTCAGCGCGTGTGCCTCGGCCAATAGATTTTGCAGAATCAGCTCCACGACCACCGGCGGCAGCTTTGCCGCGTTGATCTCCGCAATCAGCTTCTCCCGAAGCGCCCGCACCTCTGTCCCGAATTTCATTCCGCGCCCCCTCCTGTCAATACGATGTTCACCATGTAGACCTTCGACCTGGCATCGTAGGACGCGTTCACGCTCTCCGCCTTGCGGTATGTCCCAATCAGCGGAATCTCCTGCTGTCCGTCAATCACCTTGCAGCTTGCAAAGCTCATGCCCTCCACGCCGGATAGATCCGGGAACTCCGCCCCCGCGCCGACCTCGAAGCTGTTTGTTGCGGTCATCTGTGCCCGCTCCACCAGCGTTTCATAAAAGTTCGTGATCGGGATCTGCTTTTCATCAAGTTTCAAAATCATTGTCATTTCCTCCCTATGATGCATTCTTGGCCGTAATAGCTCTGTTGATAGCTTCCTTCAGCGCAGCATTGTCGTTGGCAAACTGCGCCGCGCGATATGTCGGCAGTTCGCTCACCACGACTGCCGGTGTCACGGTTCCCGCGCCGCTCAGCGCCGCAATCGCCGCCCGCATCTGATTGAAGTGGTTCGTGCTCAGTGCCGCGCCCGCCGTAGCCGTCGGCACCGACGCCGCCGTGCCGCCGCAGTCGGCCACCCGCTGCCGCAGCGTGTTCCATGCCGCCGCCGTAATCGTCGAAATCAGGCTGCCCGCCGCAATGTTCGCCGCATCGTTGCTTGTCCATGCAAAAGCCGCAATCAGCACCTTTGTCGTCGCCGAGACCGACGCGCTGTCTGCATACTTGGCCGTGCTGCGGATCGTGTGCCGGATCATGAAGTAATACGTTGTTCCGGGACTGAGACCCGCCACTGTGACCGGCGAGGCGCTGACCGTCCCATACGACACATACGCCCCCGCGCTCGTCCGGTAGAAAAGCGTCCAATATCCGTCCGTTGCATTTCCGCCGTTCGCGCTCCAAGCGACCGTCGCGCTGTCCTTTGTCACGCTCACGCCTGTAATTGTCGGCGCAACCGGCTTCGGCAGTTCCGTCGCCTGAATCATAATCCGGCGATCAAAGCTCGTATCCGTGATGTTGAAGCTCGACGCGGGGCCAAACCACCCGCTCTGTCCTTCCCGGTTGTAGTACAGGCTATATGGCGCGCCGTAGTCCTCCATCGGCGTGAGCTGCGTAAAGCTCACGGTTTCTCCCGCCGCCACGGTGATGCTCCCCGCGCTCCCGCTCGTCACGGTCGTGTACGCGCCGCCGCTCGATGACATCCGAAAGCTCGCCACGCCGGTTCCGCAGTAGCCGGTCACGGTATGGTATACAATCCGCGTCTTGTAGTAGGCGTGAATTTCCAAGCCGCTTGCAATCGTAATCGGCGTGTCCGCGCTGTACTGGTAGATGTAGTTGTTGGATGAGATCGTGAAGTATTGGAATTCATACTCCACGGAGTAGGTCTGATACTGCGTTCCGGCATAGGTGATGTAGAAAATGCCGCCCTCCGATCCTTCAAAAGAGCCGCTTGCCAGCGCCGTACTCCCATCCAGATAATTTCGCACCAGCACGCGCACGGTCTGCGCCTGCGTCGTGTACGATACGGTGTTTGTGTCGCTGTTCTGCGGCGTCTGTCCCGGCGCGTAGATGTGCACGTAAAACTGATATGTCCCCGCAGCGGCCACATAGCCGCTGATGTTGAACGACCATACCGTCGCCCCGGACGCAACCGTTCCGCTGCTCGGCTGCCGGTCGACTTGCGTGTAGCTTGTGCTGCCGGGGTACAGGCAGTAGAGCGCCATCGCGTACTGCTGTCCGACCGTCAGTCCGGACACGTTCAGCATGGTTCCCGAAATGGATGCTGTCGCCATACGCAATCACCCGAACACCGGCACCACGCCGACCACGCCGGTTGACACGAATTTAATTGTCCCATCCGCGCGGAGCTGGATGCTCGCCGTCTTTCCTGCATTCTGGATGAAGATGTCGCCGCTCGTCGAGCGAATGCGCACCGCCGCGCCGCTCAGCTCCGTTGCATATCCCTCCGGTGCCGAGCTGGACGGCGTAAATTGCAGTCCGCCCGCTCCTTCGACATACATCTCGCCGCCGCGCATACTCGTACCGCCAACCGTCAGGCCGGTGACATTGCCCAGGCTGTCTGTAATCGCGTCGATCTGCGCCATGATTGCTTGCAGCTTTGTCTGAATGCTCACGCCGCCGAGCTGCAAGTCCGTCGCGTTGATCGTGCCGGAGATCGTCGCGCCCTTCGCTGTCATCGCGCCGCTCGCGTCCACCTTGAAGCCGCTTCCAAGGCTCAGTCCGCTGGTACCGAAATACAATCCGTCCGACGCGCCCCACTTCTTGTTCGTCCGGTAGATGCTGTCCTCTGCCACCGTCCATGGGCCAATCACCGATCCGCTCGCCGCTGTCAGCGTGCCGGATAGTTTCGCGTTCGTCGCTTCCAGCGTTCCGGACGGGAAGTGCAGTTTCTTGGCCGACAGATATGCGATCTCGTCGCCGCCCTGCCAAAAGGACACGCGCCCCGGCGTCACGGTCACCAGCTCATTTTTCGTCTGGTCTACCACGGTCTCGCCGTCTTTTGTCACCGTGGTCTCGATGTTGCCGACGCCCACGCCGTAGACCGGCACCGCGCCGTTGTAGTAGAGCAGTCCGGTTTTCACGTACTGCTGCGAGTTTACCGCAAAGTCGTTGTTGATGCCCGCCGCGTAGTCGTAAAGCTGCCGGATGCCGAATTCGTTTCCGTCCACTGTCATCGTAGCCTTCTGCCAATACTTCCCGAAGTCCGATACCGCGACGTAATTTCCAGAGAGCTGCGTCTTGAAGCTCTCGCTATTCGCGGCGGCGTAGTCCGCCGTCTTGATGATCAGCGCCTTGAGCTGCCCGAAGTTCCCAAGCTCTTTCTTTCTCTCCGCGTCCGTCATGCCGTCCGCGTCAATGGCCTGCGAAATCTCCCGCATCGTCGCGCTCGCCGACCAGTCCGCGAGGTTGAGCTGATCCGTCAGCGTGCAGAGGTATCGCCGCATGGATTCCAGCTGCTCCCCGCTCGTCTTTCCGGCAATGGATGGGTACGCCAATGTCATGCTGCCCATCGTCGCACCTCCTTTCTCATGCGTCGCTCCCCGCTTCCAGCACGCGCGTCAGGCCGTATAGCTTGATCTCGCCCTTGCCCGTCATGCGGAATTGCAGATGGTCGCACCGGCAAGGTCGAATCGGCAGCAGGAACGTCCGCAGTCCTTTCCCGTCCAGATGTCCGCTGTGCCGCCACTGTCCGTCCGAATCGTACTGAATCCAGAAGTCCATGCTTGATCCCTTCGGAAGCTGCATCCGCAGATCCAGCCGCGTGATGTACTTCTTCCCGGCAAGGCCATAGGTCATCATCCCGGTTTCCGCCATCCACGAAACCGCATCTTCCAGCGCTCCCTCCGAACCGTACAGGCATCTCAGCTTTTTCTCGCTGTCAAGGCAGTAGAGTTCGTCGTCCACGCGTGCAAATTCCGCCGCGTGCAGGCTGTCCTCCTTGTGCCAAATGCCGCGCCGCGTGTCATAGCAAAACAGCGCCCATACTCCTTCGCTGCTGCGCATGGAGATGTAATACTTCCCGCGCACCCCTCCTGCCACAGCTTCGTAGTAGAGCACGTTGCCAAAGGTGCTTCCGATGCTCGACGGCAGGCTTCCGTCGTAGACGCATACACCCATGCGGCTCTTGTAGTAGAGCCGGTCGTCCACCACAATCAGGCTCTTTTCCGAGCCGCGCTGCACGCCCTCGCACTTCTGCTCCACGACGCGGTGCGCGCCCTGCGCCGATGGGTATACGCGGTGAAAGCAGTCCTCCTTGAAGAAGATCGGACTGTCCGTCAGCGTCGCCGCGCCCGTCCATCTCCCATCCGTTCCGCAGCTCGCGCGCCAACTGTCCGTCGCCACGCCCTCGTAGCACTCCCAGTTTTTGAAGTCCCCAAGCTTGCAGCAATAAAGCTCGTTCACGGTCTCGCCGTCCACCACGCCGTACTTGCAACCCCAGAGCCGGTTTCCGCTCTCTGTCACATAGTCCATCTCCGGCACTTTCCGCTCGGTCTTTACCGTCCCGCTCGTCAGCTCCGTTGTCTGGTCTACAATCCCCACAATCACGATGTAGCTTTCCGCCACGTCGTATAGGATGTGCGAGCCGTTGAGCGCCTGAATCTGCTCGGTTCCTTCCAACCCGCTCAAACGGATTCCGTCATATTTTGCAAACCCTTGCCCGATCCCGTCCGCCGTGAGCTTGAGATAGACCGTCGGCACCGACACCCATTGCGAGGTTGTCGCCGCGTACTGCTTGAGCGTGTGCACGCTCCCGCTCGTGTCAATCCAGTATTGGCCGTTTGTCGCGTTCTCCGGCTGGTCGCTCTGCGTATAGCTCACCGTGATTGCCGTGCCGTCCACCGTGCAGAGCGAAATGCCGAGCTTCCGGCTCGCTCCAAGCGCCACGCTGTTCGCGTGCCCCATGTAGCCGTTGTCCGAATATTTTTCCGTGTTGAAGTAAATGCCGTCCGGGAAGATGCAGAGATACGCGCCCATCGACACGATCTGCTTCTTCCCGCTTGTAATCTGCACCGACGGCATATGCTCCGCCATCGAATAGCCGGAAATATAGAGCTGCTGGTTGTCAATCCAGCAGAGCGCATCCCGCGAGACGAGTGCCTGCGGTGCGTTCAGCATCCGCGCGAAGCTCCGCTTCTGCCGCTGGCTGAGCAGCGGATAGTTGTCCGCCGTCAGGTTCTTCATATCGAAGAACTCCCCATCTCCGATTTCGAGATTGTGGTTGTACCCTCCGAAGGCTTCGGTTGTCACCGAGCTTTTCTCGGTATCTGACAATGCTGGCATCAGCATTCTTGTCACCTCGTTTCATTCATGTATTCACCGTTATGCACCCGTTCTCCTGTCTTTCCCCCGGGATTTTTTGTGCCTTCTCGCATATTCATTCGCTTTTCTGTGCATATTTTTCATCGCTTTTTCATCTGGTTCAGCGGATCTGCCCAAACCGGCTGCGCCGGAGCCGTCTGCATCGGGCGAATCGGCCTGCTCATGCAGAAGTACCGCCATTCGTCCGCCACATGATCCTCCATGCTCGTGTCGAGATCTTCAACCCTGTGCTCGTCGTATACCAAAATCGGAATTGTGCGGATAAACGCCTCGCAGTTTCGGAAAACATACATCCGCGGGAATCCGTTCTCGTCGAATTGCAGCCGGTAGTGGCATTGCATCCATCCCGCGATGCGCTCGTTGTCGCCCTTCGAGAAGTACACGCCGTACCGTGCCGCTGTCTGCTCGATGCTCTCGCCGCGGCTCGCGTCCCAGATTGCCGGGTCTGCAATGCCTGTGATGTCCTTTCCCTTGAGCCATGGATGCTGCCGCTCGATCTTCGCGATCTCTGCAAACTGCTTGTCCGGTGTCCACTTCACGCCCTCATTCGGCGTCTGCGTGCAGCCGTACAACTCCAAAATGCGGTAGATCACGCCGTCGTAGTCCACCGCCCACCATGCGCAGGAGAACGGTTTCCCATAGCCGAAGTCGTAGCTCCGGCAGATCGTCCACCCGCTCGGAATCTCGAATGGGTCGATGACGTGCGTGCCTTGCCGCGTCTGGTATCCGTCCGGGTTGTTGACAAAATCCTCAAAGAACTGTCCCTCGTAGACGTCCCATCGCCCGTCGAGCCACGCTGCCCGCAGTGTCGGCGGCAGATTCTCCAAACTTCTGATGTAGTCCGGTTGCTCACGCAGCAGCGCCTTGTTGTCCGTGACCTTCGCCTGGATGAAGGAATAATCCTCCGGGTGCTCGTCCGGGTTAAAAACCCGGTCGACGAACAGCCGCTTGAAATAGCCATGGCTCGGTCCTCCGGGGTTCAGCGTGTAGTATGTCCGCTTCGGAAATCCGTTCGCGCCGCGCACGCAGGCATTGATCTTCTTGATCCATTCCTCGCGGAGCTGCGCCGCTTCGTCGATGAAGATCACGTCATACTCCGCGCCCTGATACTGGTAGAGGTCATTGTCCTTTGCGCAGTAGCCAAACGCGATGCTGCTTCCGCTCGGGAAACGGAAGATCTTTTCCGTCTGGTTGTACCTTGCAAATCCCTTCAGCTCCGTCCGCAGCTGGTCGATGTGGTTGTTGCGCAGCTCCGGCATCGTGCGCCGTACAATCAGAAGCTTGATTCCCTGGTATCGGAGCGCCAGCAATTTTGCCTTTGCGCGCACCGCCCAGCTTTTCCCTCCGCCGCGTGCTCCGCCGTATGCGATGTGCCGGTGCTTGTCGGTCATAAAGAGCCACTGCTTCGGCTGTACCGTGCCGATTGTCAGCGTTTTCATTCGCTGCTCTCCTCCAGCTCCCGGTCAATCTCAATCTTCACACCTTGCGTCTCCCGGTTCTTGCCGTCCTCAGTGTCCCGCGCATATCCGAAGCCATAGGCCAGCGTAAACTGTGCGCCGCGCTGTGCATCCCGATCAAAGAGCCGTTCGGCCGCGTATTGTTCCACGCGCAGGCGCGCGCGCGTCACCGTGTCCACAAATTCGCGCTTTGCCTTGTAGTTGAGCAAGCTCTGCCGCGAGGTAAACCCGAGTGCCAGCGCGAGTCCCTGAATGGTCATCGGCCTTCCGCCGACGTATACCGGCTCGCCGTTCTTGTTCAGCACCGGGTTCCCGGCTGCATCCCGCAGCAGCTCCGGCTCACAGCTTGCAAAATAGGCGTCAATCTTCTCCTGCATTTCCTCCGCCGATGTGAATATCGGTTTCCGTCCCATCCGGCGTCACCTCCCCTTGCTTTTAGCATAAACGCAGTTTTTCCACTTTGCACACACGTCAAATGGGCGCACACGGTCTTTCCATGTGCGCCTTTTGCGTCTGTGCTCTTTATTCCGCCTCGTAGTGTCGGCTCTTTGCCATGGCGATGCTGCACGTGCGGTATCCGAAGCTCGCGCAATACCGTGAGATATAATCCCGTGTTTCATCTCCGCTTGAAAACCGGAGGATGCATCCGCCCTCGCAGCACAGCTCCGTCCGGTCTGCCCGCTCCAAATACGGACAGACAAACTTCGCCCGCCAATAATTTTCCCGCACGTGCTCCCCCCGCCCTTCCTTCGTCGCAAAACTTTACACATTTACAAGGCTCAATCTAAGCGGCGTCTCCTCCGCTCATTTTCCCTGCTGTCTGCATCCGGTATCCGTACATATTTATAGTATTGATAGCCGTATTTCGTCGCCCGGCACTCCACCATCGCATACCCGCGCGGCGCCACCGGCGGGCGCTTCGCGCTGTACTCGCGAACGGCCTCTGTCGGCGTCTCCGCCTCCGGCATCCGGCACGTCCGGCTTGCCTTCCACCGGTGCCCGCCGAACTCCTCCCGCCAGTGGTCAAATAGATAATTCGCCAGTGCCGTGTAGTCCTGCCCGTGGTCGACGAGCTGCCCGCTCTCATTTTTATAATAGTTGTGCTTGCGCAGCGGCTTCACATCAATCACGCTGCCGCGTCCCCAGAGCTTCCCGATTTCCTCCTCCGGCACGCCATCCGAGATCATATGTAGGTGAAAGCGTCCCGTGTGCTTGCCCTTCCCGTAGACCAGATAGACCTTCGCCGCCGGATACCTGTATAATATCCGGCGGCAGTAATTGTCCCGCTCCCGCTTGCACTCCTCCACAGTGTGCACCTCGCTATCCAGTCCAAAGGTCAGCGTCGAGTAGAGCGACGTCGGCGAAAAGTTCGCATTGATCAGCCTCGCATTTTTCTTCCTGCTGATCGCTTCTCGGTGCGCCTTCCGATCTTCTTCGTTCTCAAAGCGCGGCTTTCTCGGCTTCGCCGTCCTGATGTCCGCGCTGTCTCCGACGTTGTATACGATCTGCTCGCAAACCGCACCGCAGAAGATTCTCTGCTTCACTCTGCGCATCCCCGCTCACCCTTTCACCCTTTTTCTGCCGGTTCAAAGCAGCGCCGGTCGTCCGGCGCTCCGTTCAGCCGTCATTCCTAGTTCATTGTTCCTCCTCACAGCTCGGTGTCATCAGCCGTTCCCGGTTCTCGCAAATCAGCTTCTCCGCTTCCCGCAGCGACACCGGCGAATAGTCCGCTTCACACCCGATCGCCGGTTCCACAAATCCGTCATTCGTTCCGTATGTTCCGGCGTGCTGCGCAAAGTCTCCCCCGTTTGGAAACCGAATCGCCCAGCCGTCGTACAGCCGTTCCAGCCGTGCATCCATCCTGACCTCCACGCAGTACCGGTACAGAGCCAGAATCTCCCCATACTTCCGCCGAACCTTCCCCCGCTTCGCCCGCCGCATCCGCGCCCCGCAGTTCGGGCAGTAAGAAAAGCTGTTTGCTCCGCAGTCAAAGCCACATACAGAGCATTTCACCAGCAT
>CAKUJA010000027.1 GCA_934661135.1 uncultured Oscillospiraceae bacterium | reverse complement strand
TTTTTTGAACCCATTCTTTTCTTTCTCTGCCAGAAAGAAAAGAACGGTTTCAACCTGCCAAGAAAAGAAAGAGGGCAAAGTGCCAACCGTAGTCCAAAAATTTTCTCAAAAAATTTCAGCCTTCAGCCGTCCGTCCCATCCATCCCTACCACCCGAAAGGTCTCTGCGCTCTGCGCATCGCCTTTCGGAGTCATCATCCTACACTTCCGACATTCCATACGCCGCGGAATCCAAGGGCGAAGCGCCCTTGGTCGCTAGAAGGGGTGTGGGGAAACCATTCGAAAGGTTTCCCCACGCCCTCTTTTCCTTTGGCGGCTCGACACCGTTTCCTTTTCTGAAGGAGAAAAGGAAATGGGGTCGAAATCTTCCTTTCTCCGAAAAGAGGCGAAAAGAATGAAATACAAATATTCTTCTGAAGGAGAAAAAATGGATTCACAAATTCAGGTTCCTGATTTTCGAATCCAAAGCCTTCCATCCCTGAAAAACGGCTCCAATTCCAAAAACCGCTCCATCTCCGGCAGCGGCTTGCCCTCCTCATAAGGAATTTCCGTCGGCGGCGCGCTGTCCGGCTTCAAAGAAAACCTCGCCGCTGCGTCCAGCGGCCATTCCCGCTTTGAGACCTGCCGCCGCAGCGTCCAGACGCCGCTCTCCGGCACAAATCGCCCAAATGCGCGCCCGTTGCAGTAGAGCCGCGGCGCAGTTGTTCCTTCCGCGCGGCAGGTTGCTGTTACCATCCAGTAAAGGCCGCGCTCCGTCACGCATACCTCCCCCTCCGGGATCACAAAACGCATAAAATATCCGCCTCCGCAAAAGCCTATGCGGAGGCGGACGCTTATATGCCTGTCGGCGGGTTCAATCCAAAGCTGACCGCGATTGCGGAATCCACCTGATTCATCACGCTCTCGTCCGCGTGCCCCATGTGCTCACGCAGACGGCGCTTGTCAATCGTGCGGATCTGCTCCAGCAGCACAACCGAATCCTTGTAAAGACCCACGTCATGCCCGGCCAGCGAAATATGCGTCGGCAGCCGTGCCTTTCCGGTCTGGCTGGTGATGGCCGCGGCAATCACCGTGGGCGAATGCTTGTTGCCGGTGTCGTTCTGCACGATCAGCACCGGTCTGGTGCCGCCCTGCTCACTGCCGACAACCGGACTGAGGTCGGCGTAAAAGATGTCGCCCCGTTTCACGTTGGTATCCATATCGCTTCACACTCCGCGGAAAAGTAGTAGTTGCGGGTCTGCCCGCCTTCTACCGGTATTCTCCCACGCGTCGTCCGGATTTATACCGTCCGGTAAAGCTCTCATTTCATTCTATGCCGTTCGTCAGACAATGTACTGCAAGATCTGCGATTCCCGCCCGCCCTCGAGATAAAACCGCGGAATCCGCTTATTCACCGAGCAGAGCACCTCATAGCTGATCGTCCCCAGCGCGTCCGCAATCCGTTCCACCGGGATGCACGTCCCATCCTCATCGTAGCCAAACAGCGTCGCCGTATCGCCGACCGCCGCCTCCGGGATGCCGCTGACGTCCACCATGCACATATCCATGCAGATCCGTCCCACCACCGGCGCGGCCTTGCCGTGGATGCGGAAGGCCACCTTGCCCGACAGCGCCCGGCTCAGTCCGTCGGCATATCCGATCGGCAGCACGGCCATGCGCATCGGCTTCGCCGTGGTAAACGTCCGCCCATAGCTTACGTCCGTCCCGGCCGGCACCTCACGAATCTGCGCCACAATCGTGTGCAGCGACATCATCGGCTTCAAATCCAAGATTCCCGCCGCGTCTTGCGACGGCGCCAGTCCATACGTCGCAATTCCCGGCCGCACCATGTCCAGTGCAAACTCCGGGTAGAGAATCGTCGCCCCGGACGAGCAGCAGTGCCGCAGCTCCATCGGAAATCCCGCCGCGCGCAGTCCGTCCAGCATCGCCGTGAACCGCGCATACTGCCTGCGCGTATACGCAATGTCCTCCGCCGCGGCCGAGTCCGCCACGCTGAAATGCGTGAACGCCCCCTCCACGTGCAGATGCCGCATCCGGCAGACCGCCGTCAGCTCCTCCATCGTCTCCGGCGCGTCATAGGCAAAAAAGCCGATCCGCGTCATGCCGGTGTCGAGCTTCAGGTGCACGTTCAAAATGTAGTTCGTCCCGCTGAGCGCCTGCTCGAGCGCCTTGGCATATTCCAGCGAATGCACCTCCTGCGTGATGTCCATAAACACCATGCTGTCGGCGTATTCTACCGGCGTGTAGCCGAGAATCAAAATCGGCGTGCGGATTCCCGCGCGGCGGATCTGAATCGCCTCCTCCAGATTGGAGACCGCCAGATACGCCGCCCCGAGGTCGGCCAGCGCGTGGCTGACCGGCACCGCGCCGTGTCCGTAGGCGTCGGCCTTCATCACGCCGAGGAACCGGCATCCATGCGGCACGTGCGCCAGAATTGCGTTGTAGTTATGCTCCAGATGATCCATCGATACATCTGCCCAGGTTCGTTTGAGTGTTTTCATGCTACGCCTCGAAAGTAAAATTTGATAGTTCGGCGGTGACGACCCGCTGCCCGTCGCAGCAGATCTCCGCCCGCACCGGTGTCCCGTCCGTAAACCAGACGTCCGCCTGAAGCTCCTGCGCGCCGTACCCGTGCAGATACGTCACACGCAGCGCCCCATCCTCCATCCCGGAGTAGGCGATATACCCCTCCGACCAGCAGTCCGTCAGCAGCCACGGCAGCGCCATCGGCGCGAGCTTCCCACCCGCCATGGCCGAAAAGCCGATCTCCGCGCCGTCGTAGACGATCTTTGCACCGCTTCCGTCGACGTGCGCGCCGATTCCGGCGAGCGTCTCCGGCGCCGTGACCGTCATATCCACACCGTCCGCGGTCGACGCCGCGCAGTGCATGGAAAATTCCGCAATCGTCTGTCCATAGTCCACGCGGACGTCCGCGTCAAACGCGCATCCGCCCGCCGACAGCAGCTCCGTCCGAAAGTCAATTGCCTGCTGTGTCTGCGCTTCCTCCTTCCCGCATCCGGCCAAAAGCAGCAGCGCCAGCAGTGTCGTCAGTACGGCAATTCCTCGCCGCAATCATACCCCTCCAATGTGCTTCAAAAGTCGCGGCAGCGCGTCCAAAACATCCTCCGGCAGCAGGCTGTATTCGCCGACGTGCTTCGCCGCGAGATCCGCCGCCGCGCCGTGCAGCCAGGCCGCGCCCGCCGCCGCCTCCAGCGGCATCACGTGCTGCCCCAGCAGCGAGACAATCATCCCCGCCAGCACATCGCCGCTCCCGCCGGTCGCGAGACCGGGATTTCCGGTTGTGTTGCGGTAGACGGCCAGTCCGTCGGTTGCAATCGTGCGCCATCCCTTGAGCAACACGATGCAGCCGCTCTCCTGCGCAATGCGCATCGCCTCCGCCACAGGGTCGGCGTTCAGCGGGTCGCCGCCGAGCCGAAGGAATTCTCCGCCGTGCGGCGTCAGTACCATCGGGCAGGCGCTTCCGCGCAGTACATCCATATGCCCGGCCATCGCGTTTATGCCGTCCGCGTCCAATACCAGCGGCACGTGGCAGCGCTGGATAATCGCCTGGCAGAGCGCCGTCACCTCGTCCGACCGTCCAAGGCCGCATCCGAGCAGCACCGCGTCCATCTGCTCCATTCGCGCACAGATCGGCGCAAGCGCCGCAAGGCTCAGCCGTCCCTCCGCGTCGCAGGGCAGCGGGAACACGATTTCGCTCCCGGCGTTTGCCGCAGCAATGCCGTAGATTTGCCGCGGCACCCCGAGATAGACCAGACCGGAGCCGCACCGCAGCGCAGCCCTTGCCGCAAGCCTTGCCGCGCCGCTCAGTCCCTCCGAGCCGCAAAGCAGCAGCACCTTGCCGTAATCGCCCTTATGTGTGTCGCGTTTTCGCACCGGAAACAGCTCCCGCACAAGGCGGACGTCCGTCTGCTTCGCAATCCAAGCGGCTTTTGCCATCATGCGCTCCTCCGATCCCAGGATTTGTGTCTATTATATGCCATTTCTCCGCAGCAGTCAAACCCCCCTTCTCCGTCGCAGCGGCCAAAGGCTCCCCTTATATTAAAGGACGGTATAACCTTCGATTTTACACTACACCATGTAGGGGCGGACGACTCTGTCCGCCCCTACAAAGATTTCCCAAATACCATACGCCGCAAAAAATACATGAAAAAGAAATTCCTCTTGCGAAACAAACCGCAATATGCTAGAATGTCTCAAGAAACCGCCGGTATTTCCGGCATGGGATACTGTCAAATGCAACGATCGGGTTGTCCGCATTCCGCAAAGCCGCTTCAGAGAGGACAGGGCGCTGAGAGCTGTCCGCGGCAGGACTGTGCCGGCCTTCACCCGGGAGCTGCGCACTTGAACTTCTCCAGTAGAGTGCGCCGGGTCACGCCGTTACCCGTTTAAGAGCGCCGTGTGGCGAATTGCGGGTGGTACCGCGGAAGCAGGTCTTTCGTCCCCTTTTGTGGGAGGAAAGGCTTTTTCTTTTGCCATTGCAGCGCCGATTTGCTTGTAAATTACGAAAAGGAGAGTTTCGTCGTATGAAAGAACAACTGGAAAAAATCCGTTCCGAAGCGCTTGCCGCGCTGACCGAAGCCAAGGATTCTGCCGAGCTGGATGCGCTGCGCGTCCGCTTCCTCGGCAAAAAGGGCGAACTGACTGCCGTGCTCAAGATGATGGGCAAGCTGTCCGCAGAGGAGCGCCCGGTCATGGGGCAGGCCGCGAACAATGTCCGCGCCGCCATTGAAGAAAAGCTCGAGGAGACCAAGGCCGCCCTCAAGGTCAAGGCGCTGGACGCCCGGCTGGACGCCGAAGCGATCGACGTCACCATTCCCGGCAAGCCGGTCGAGCTTGGTCACCGCCATCCGATGAACAAGGCGCTCGATGAAGCAAAGGACATCTTCATCTCCATGGGTTTCAAGATTCTCGACGGCCCCGAGGTTGAGCTGGCCGACTATAACTTCACCCGCCTGAACATCGCGGAAAACCACCCCTCCCGCGACCGCAGTGATACGTTCTATATCACGGAGGACGAGTCCGTCCTGCTCCGCACGCAGACCAGTCCGATGCAGATCCGCGCGATGGACGAGATCAAGCAGCCGCCCATCCGTGTGCTGGCGCCCGGCCGCGTCTACCGCAAGGACGAGGTCGACGCGACGCACTCCCCGATGTTCCACCAGATTGAAGGTCTTGTCGTCGACAAGGGCATCACGATGGCCGATCTCAAGGGGACGCTCGAAACGCTCATCAAGGCCATGTACGGCGCAGACTCCGTCATCCGCTTTCGCCCGCACCACTTCCCGTTCACCGAGCCGAGCTGCGAGGTCGACGTGCAGTGCTTCAAGTGCCGCGGCGCCGGCTGCCCCACCTGCAAGGGCGAGGGCTGGATCGAGCTGCTGGGCGCCGGTATGGTGCACCCGAAGGTGCTCGAAAACTGCGGTATCGACCCCGAGATCTACTCTGGCTTCGCGTTCGGCATCGGCCTTGAGCGCATGGCCATGCGCCGCTACAAGATCAGCGACCTGCGCATGATCTTTGAAAACGACATCCGCTTCCTGTCGCAGTTTTAAGGAGGGTTGAACGATGAATATTTCGAGAAACTGGCTCAAAGAATTTGTAGATATTGAGGCAACTGACCGCGAATACGATGAAATTATGACCATCGCCGGTCAAAAGGTCGAGACCACCACCCGCATGGACGCAGAGATCAAGAATGTCGTCGTCGGCAAGGTGCTCTCCATGACCCGCCATGAAAATTCCGACCATATGTGGGTCTGCCAGATTGATGTCGGCGCCGACCAGCCGGTTCAGATCGTCACCGGCGCGCAGAACGTCTCCGAGGGCGACCTTGTCCCGGTCGCGCAGCACAACTCCTATCTGCCCGGCAGCGTCCACATCACGAAGGGCAAGCTGCGCGGCGTGGAGTCCTGCGGAATGCTCTGCTCGTTCAAGGAGCTTGGCCTGACGCAGAACGATGTCCCCGATGCCTACGAGGACGGCATCTGGATTCTGAACAACGAAGACTGCACCGTCGGCGAGGACATCAACCGTGTCATGGGTACGGATGATTCTATCGTTGAGTTTGAGATCACCAACAACCGCCCCGACTGCTATTCCCTGCTCGGCCTTGCCCGCGAGACCGCCGCAGCGTTCAACGTCCCCATGCGCCACCATGACCCGGTTGTCAAGGGCGGTGCCGAGGGCGTCCTGCCCGAGCTGCTCGACGTCGAGGTTCCGGCCGACGATCTCTGCCTGCGCTACACCGCGCGCATGGTGCGCAACGTTAAAATTGCGCCCTCGCCCAAGTGGATGCGCCAGCGCCTTCGCTCTGCCGGCATCCGCCCGATCAACAACATCGTCGATATTACGAACTACGTCATGGTCGAATACGGCCAGCCGATGCACGCATTCGACTACCGCTACGTCAAGGGCGGCAAAATCATCGTCCGTCGCGCGGGCGAGGACAAGACGCTCACCACGCTCGACGGCAATGTCCGCCAGCTCCAGCCGGATATGCTCGTCATCGCCGACGAGACAAAGCCGGTCGGACTCGCCGGCATCATGGGCGGCGAGAACAGCGAAATTGTCTCCGATACCGTCGACGTTGTGTTCGAGTCCGCCAACTTCCTCGGCGCATCCATCCGCAAAACCGCGCTTGCGCTCGGAATGCGCACCGACGCATCTGCCAAGTTTGAAAAAGACATCGATCCGATGCTCACCGTCCCGGCCGTCAACCGCGCCTGCGAGCTCGTCGAGCTGCTCGGCGCCGGTGAAGTCGTCGACGGCATGATCGACATTCTCAACTATATCCCCGAACCTGTCACGCTCCCGCTGGAGCCTGCCAAAATCAACGCCCTGCTCGGCACCGACATCCCGGAGTCCGATATGATCGAGTATCTCCGCCGTGAGGAAGTCCCGGTTGCAGACGGCATGGTGCAGGTTCCCTCCTGGCGACCCGACCTCCGCTGCATGGCCGACCTTGCGGAGGAAGTTGCCCGTTACTATGGCTACAACAACATCGCCACTACGCTCATGCGCGGTGCCACCACGATGGGCGGTTATTCGGACACGCAGAAGCTCGAAAATGCCGCCGGCGCTGCCGCGCGCGCGATGGGTTACAGCGAGATCATCACCTATTCCTTCGTCTCGCCGTCCACGTTCGACGCCGTCCGCATCCCGGCAGACTCTCCCCTGCGCAAAACCGTCAAGCTCATCAACCCGCTGGGCGAGGATCGCTCCATCATGCGCACCGTCATCCTGCCGAGTATGCTCGACATTCTTGCCCGCAACTACGCCCTGAAAAACAAGGGCGTCAAGCTCTATGAGCTCGGCAAGATCTATCTCCCGGTCGACGGCCAGACCCTTCCCGACGAACCCAATCGACTGATTTTCGGCACCTATGGCGAACACGAGGACTTCTTCTCCATGAAGGGCGAAATTGTTGCGCTGCTTGACCAGCTCAACGTCAAACCCGCCGCCTTCGTCGCCAATCAGCAGAACCCGAGCTATCATCCCGGCCGCTGCGCCGACATCGTCATCGACGGCAAGGTCATGGGCGTCCTCGGCCAGATTCACCCGCTGATCGCCGAAAATTATGGCATCGGCGCCGACGTCTATGTCGCCGAGCTGGACTTTACGGCGCTTGAATCCGCTCTCGAGCCGGAGCGCGTGTTCCACAGCCTGCCGAAATTCCCGGCTGTCACGCGCGACCTCGCCCTCGTCTGCGACGAAGCGCTCACCATCGGCGAACTCGAGGACTGCATCCGCGCCGCCGGCGGGAAGCTGCTGCGACAGATCGACCTGTTCGACATCTACCGCGGCCCCGGCATCGCCTCGGGCAAAAAGAGCGTCGCATTCTCGCTCGAACTCCGCGCCGATGACCGCACCCTGACCGATGAAGACTCCGTCAACGCGGTCAACCGCGTCCTCGATGCGCTCAAAGCGCAGTTCGGCGTCACACTTCGCTGAATATCCCCGTCAAAACCACCATATACTGTGCCAAGCTGAAATCTGTAACACAAATGAAATATTCAACCTGTTTACATTATCCGTCAAGTATAGTATGATGATGACAGGAAACAGCAAAGGAGGCTGCACAGCATGGATGACAATACGATCAAATTTGTAGTTCCTGATGACACGACAGAAGAAATGAAAGCGATCCTCACCGCGGTCTATGGCGCGTTGAGTGAAAAAGGCTACAACCCGATCAATCAGATCGTGGGTTATCTGCTGTCCGAAGATCCAACCTATATCACGAATTACAACAACGCGCGAAGCCTGATCTGCAAGCTCGACCGAGACGAGCTGCTTCAGGAGCTTGTGCGTCACTACCTGTTCGACTAACCTCTGATTGTATCGCCATGGCAGACGGTCGTAATGACCGTCTGCTTTTCCTTGCGTTCTGTCCCCATTTTTGCTATACTGAAGCTAATCGTATATTCTCCCAAATTCTCAACATCCAATTCCCCGGTTCTTCGCAAAATTCGAGCCAAATTGTAATTTTTTTGCATGGAGTTGACAACCACATGACAATGTGTTACAATTTGGTTACATCTATGCAGGAGGTATCTATGGCAGAGGAAACAAAAATCCTGACCTATAAGGGCAGACCCCTCATGCGGAAGGATAATATGATCTATTACGGCTCGATGGCCGATTCACATATTGTGATGCTGCAAATTCTCGAGACGAAGAAGGTTGGCGGTGAAGACGTGGCCAGCAAAGTCTCCGTCGAGCTGCAATTGACCGATCCGAACGCAAGAGCGCGGGATCGTATCGTAAAAAAATCAGAAAAAGACGGCTTCTATACAGCATTGGATGTTGGCTGTGTGTGGCTGAAGCGAGCGCTCGCCAATAAGTAAGGCAACACCGCACTCTTGCGGCTGCGGCCTTCGCCGAAGCTTTTGACGCAGTTCTGCGATTTGGAAAACCTGAAATACACAAAGTTATGTCTGCGTTTTCCAAGCTTGACCTGAGCCAAAATCTTTTGCCGAAGGCCCTTGCCGAAGAATGCGGTCTTGCCCCGATCAGCAGCGCACCTGGGATTTGGGAGAACAGATATGAAGAAGATCATCAGAACGGTGACGCTGGTCATCGGCGTCTGCCTTGCCCTGCTCTGTTCGGCGCAGGCAATTGAGTTGAAAACTGGCATCGGCATTGTAGAGACCGGCGGTCTCCGTCTCCGGGCAAAACCGAGCACCGATGCCGACATTCTGGATAACGCGTCCTACGGCGATAATGTCGTTATCATCCGCGAGTCCGGCGATTTCGACCTGGTCGACTAGAATCTGCAAATCGGCTATATGGCCAAGCAGTATGTCACGTTCAAAGAACGGGAAAATGTCGAGCTTGGCTATGGCAAGGTTGTCGACGCGTCGGTCAATCTCCGCGCCAAGCCGGATTCGTCCAGCGACCTGCTTGCCACGCTGACCACCGGCGACAAGGCGTATATCATCGGCTTCAACTGCGGCTGGTATAAGGTGACCTGCGGCAGTCAAACCGGCTATATCCGCAGCGATCTGCTGGAGCTCACCGAAAAACCGGCCGCCAATTCCGGCGGCGCGTCCGGCGCGGTCTCCGTCGGCCAGCAGCTTGTCGAGCTTGCCAAGCAGTATATCGGCACGCCCTATGTCTGGGGCGGCACAACAACTTCTGGGTTCGACTGTTCCGGCTATACCAGATATGTCTATGCCCAGCTCGGCTACTCGATTAAGCGTACCGCCGCGCAGCAGCTCACAAACGGCACGTCCGTGACCGATCTGCAGCTCGGCGATCTGGTGTTCTTCAACAATACATATTCCTCGTCCCTCGCGGCGACACACGTTGGCATCTATATCGGCGATAACCAGTTCATCCACGCAGCCGCCGGCGGCGTGAAGATCACGGATCTGTCCGATTCCTTCTATGCCAGCCGCTACGTGGGTGCAAGAAGAATTTTTTAAATTTCAGGTATGAACGAAGGAGAAGCCGTGCAGACTATCTGTGCGACTTCTTTTTCATTTTTCCATTCCTCTTGACCGTGAAGGCTCCCGCCTTCACGGTTCTTTTTTTGAACCCATTCTTTTCTTTCTCCTTTCGTAACCGTTCCCGAGTGCGTCAGCCAGTTTCTTTTTGACGCCTCAAAAAGAAACTGCCGTCCGTGCCCTTTTTGCATAAAAAATACCCTTTTACACAAAACTATAAAAAAACACCTTGGGGGCAATGCCATGGAAACTCTCCACCTCGGCGAACAGTCCATCCGCTTCGCCGCGCCGCCGTCTATTCTCTCCTTTGCAGCCATCGGCGGCAAAAAAGAGTCCGAGGGGCCGCTCGGCGCGGACTTCGACGAATGCTCTGCCGACACGACCTTCGGCCAGAAAAGCTGGGAAAAAGCAGAAAGCCGCCTACAACAGCTTGCGTTCGACACAGCCAAGCAGAAAATCGGATTTCGCAACCAGCAGATCGACGTCCTCTTTGGCGGCGATCTGCTCAACCAGTGCATCGGCTCGTCCTTTGCCCTGCGCGAAACCGGCATCCCCTTCCTCGGACTCTACGGTGCCTGCTCCACGATGGCGGAGTCGCTTCTGCTCGCTGCGGCGGCGGTCAGTGCCGGCTATGCACACACCGCAGCCGCGCTGACGTCCTCCCATTTTGCCTCTGCCGAGCGGCAGTACCGCTTCCCGCTTGGCTATGGCGGCCAGCGGACGCCCACCGCCCAGTGGACGGTCACCGGCTCCGGCTGCTGTATCCTCGGCCACGCGCCGCGCGGCCCCTATGTCACCGGTGCAACGGTCGGCCGCATTGTCGACCTCGGCATCAAAGACGCCAACAATATGGGCGCGGCCATGGCGCCCGCTGCAGTCGACACGCTCCAGCGGCACTTTCGGGATACAGGTCTCCGTCCCGCCGACTACGACCTCATCGTCACCGGCGACCTCGGCGTTCTCGGCAAACAGATCGTTTTGGAGCAGATGGCCGCGGACGGCTACGACCTCTCCGCCAATTATAACGACTGCGGCGTCCTGATCTTTGACGCCGCACGGCAGGACGTCCATGCTGGCGGCTCCGGCTGCGGCTGCTCCGCCAGCGTCCTTTGCGGTTGCCTGCTTCGGCGGATGCAGCGCGGCGAGCTAAAGCGTCTGCTGTTCTGCGCCACCGGCGCGCTGCTCTCCCCGGTCTCCACCTGGCAGGGCGAATCCATCCCAGGCATCTGCCATGCCGTCAGCATTTGCGCGGAAAGGCGGTGATTTCATGGAATATCTCAAGGCCTTCGCCGTCGGCGGCGCGATCTGTGCCGTCGGCCAGCTTCTACTCGATAAAACGAAGCTCACGCCCGCGCGCATTCTCGTCTGCTTCGTCGTGCTCGGCGTCATCCTCGGCGGCTGCGGCGTCTACCAGCCGCTTGTCGACTTCGCAGGTGCCGGCGCCACCGTGCCGCTCACCGGCTTCGGCTACAATCTCGCCAAAGGCGTCCGCCGCGCTGTGCAGGAGGACGGCCTGCTCGGTGTGCTCACCGGCGGGCTGAAAGCCGCAGCAGGCGGCATCTCCGCCGCCGTGTTCTTCGGTTTCCTTGCCGCGCTGATTTTCAAGCCGAAGGATAAATCCTGATTTTTTGTATAGACTATCCCCATACCCTATTTTGATGGAGGCAATTATGAAAAACAGTCAGAACAAAACAAATCAGACCAACCAGTCTCAGAACACCACCAGCAACCAGACTCAGTCCGGTAAAAACAGCAAATAAGCAAAGCTGCCCGCTGCATGATGCAGCGGGCAGTTCCATTATAGCCAGACAGCCTGGTCGCAGTCAAAGAAGTATAAAACTTGTTCCTTCACCGGTGCGCCGAAAATCCGCGCCAGCGCCTTTGCATATGCCGTTACCTGCGGTGCATACCGCCCCGCCTTTCCCTCCAGATCTCCGGAGATCCGGTCGGTCTTGAAGTCCACAATGACCAGTCCGTCCGCCTCCTGCCAGAAGCAGTCCACCACGCCCTGCAACAGCACTTGCTCCCCTTCCGTCCCGGGGAAATACGCAGCCGCGTCCGTCAGAATCGAGAATTTAAACTCCCGCTGTACCGTTTGCGCCGTAAGAATCCGCCTTCCGAACGGCGACTGAAACAGATGCAGAATTTGCCCAAGCTCCACGGCCTCGGCCTGCTGTGCGGTCAGGAACTTTTCTGTCTGTAACCGATCCAGCTCCGCCTTCAGCGTTCCAATCTCTCCGCAGACATCATACCTTGCAAACTGCATGAAAAGGTGCGTCGCATTCCCCTTTTCGCGCCCGCGCAACGGCGTGTCGCGGGAAAACGCCGGCTCACGCCAGCTTCGCTCCGGCGCTGCCGCGCGTACCTCGCTCTGCTCTGCCGCTTCCGCGTCAAGCATCCGCCCCTTGAGCTGCGTTGCCGTGATCTTCGAGGGCAGCCGCGTCGCCGCCATGTGCGGATATTCATACGCCAGCGCCTTTTCCACCGCCGCCGCGTCCGGCGGCGTTTCCGTCTCAACCGCGGCGGTCTGCGCCGGCTTCCACCCGCGCAGACCGCTCGCCTCGTGCCACGCAACCATCCACGGCATCTCCGTCACGCGCGCATACTCGTTCCCGCCCGCGACCGCGTGCAGCGCGCCAGACTCCGTCCTGCAAAGCGCCGCCAGCAGCACCCAGTCGCCAAGCCGCCGCGCTTGCCCGGCCACGTAGCTCCGCAGCGGCACCGAGAGCGCAGCGTTCCACTTTTTGAGCGTCGAGACGAGCTGCGCCGAGCAGACGCTCATGATGAGCTTCTCCTTCGCGCGCGTCATCGCCACGTACAGCACACGCATCTCCTCCGCCACAGCCTGCCGCGTTTTCCGGTCGGCCGCCGCCATGTGCGCAATCGTCGGCCAGCAGGTGTTCTGCGCCGTGTCCGCCGTCAATCCGGCAATCCCGAGCTTCGGATCGGTCAGAATGCTCGCGCTGCTGTCCTGCAAGTTAAACCGCCGCGAGAGGTCGGCCAGAACCACAATCGGAAACTCCAACCCCTTCGACTTGTGAATGCTCATAATCTGCACCGCGTCGCCGCGCTGCGCCGACTGTCCGGCAGGCAGCAGCACGCCGCGCTCGCGGATCGTCTCCAGCCGCAGCCGGAACGTATATAACCCGCAGTGCTCCGCCTGCTCGGTCGAAACAGCCAGCTCCCGCAGTGCCGCAAGATTTTTTACGCGCTGCGCGCCGTCCGGCATCGCGGCGAATACGTCCTCGATTCCGGTCGTCTCATACATTGTGTCGATCAGCTCCGTCAGTGTTGCGTGCTTCGCCGTCTCGCGCATCTGCCGCAGCCACGCTAAAAACAGCGTCAGCTTTTCCGTCGGCTCGGCCGCCAGCAGGCAGTCGTAAAAGTCCCCCTCGCGCAGCGCCGTGCGCGGCTGCGCCAGCTCGTCCGGCGTAAACCCAAAGACCGGGCTGGCCATCGCCGTGCTCAGCGCAAGATCCTGGTGCGGATTGTCGATGATCGCAAGCATCGCCATCCAGATCTCGGCCTCCGACGTCTCAAGGATGCTGCCGCTGCGGTCGCTCACGCTGTCGATGCCAAGCTCCGCAAGCGCCTGCCGGTAGATGTTCGCCGTCATGCCGGGCGACCGCATCAAAATCGCAATGTCCCCGGCACGCGCCGGGCGCACCGTCTCGCCGTCCGTCACCATGCAGCCGCCGTCCAGCAGCTCCCGGATACGCCGCGCGGCAAACGCGGCCTCCTCCCGGCTCTTTTCCAGATTCGCGCCGTCCTCGTCCGTGCTGTCCGCCAGATCGATGCAGTGCAGCTCCACGGCCGGCTCCGTTGCCGCCGGGAACGCGCGTCCCGCGCGCAGCCGTTCCGCCTCGCCATAGTCCAGCTCGGCGGACTCCCGGTGCATGACGAGCGAAAACACGTCGTTCGCCGCTTCCAAAATCTCTGCACGAGAACGGAAGTTGTCCGACAGCAGAATTTTCCGTCCCTGCCCGTCCTCTGCCTGCGTGTAGAGCGGATAGGCGTTGTATTTTTGCAGGAAAATCTCCGGGTCCGCCAGCCGAAACCGGTAGATCGACTGCTTCACGTCGCCCACCATAAACAGGTTTCGCCCGCCGCGCGAGACGGCCTGAAAGATCGTCTCCTGCACTGCGTTGGAATCCTGATACTCGTCCACAAGAATCTCGGCATACTGCTGCGCCAGCTCGCGCGCCGCCGCTGTCGGCCTGCCGGTATACCGGTCGGTCAGCAGGCGGATCGCCTCGTGCTCCAAATCTGAAAAGTCCAGCAGCTTCCGCTGCCGCTTTGCCTCCCGGTACGCACGGTCAAACCGCCGCAGCAGCGTAAACAGTCCCCCGATTGGTAAAAACGACCAGGTCAGGTCACGGCAGACCGTGGCAGAGTCCCCATAAAAGACCTCCAGCGCGTCCCGCAGCAGACCGACCGCTGTTTTCCGCAGTGCGCTCGCCTGCTCCTTCGCGGCAAGGTCTGTCGCCTTCCGTACCACCGGCAGCCGACCAAATTCCGGCGTCTGCTCCTGCCGGACCTCGTTCCAGCGCTCCATCGTGCAGTACCGTTCAATGACGGCAAGATTCGCTTCAAACAGCGGAGCATATTTCTCCGCAAGCACCTCATCGCGCTGCGAGAGCGCAATCGCATCCCGCAGACACGCGCAGGCGTCTCTGGCTGCCGCGTGCAGCCGTTCCATCCAGTATGCACCCCACACGGTCTGCTCTGCGTGCGCCGAGTCCGGCGCCGCGTAGTCCTGTTTGCAGCGCGCGTACCAGGCCTCCGCATCAATCTGGCAGCGCGACGCTTCATAAAGCTCCAACACCAGTCCGGCCAGCCGCCGGTCGTCGCGCCCATAGCCGAGCTGGTCGACCGTTGCGGTGAGTTCCGCGTCGTCCGCGAGCTGCGGGTAGATCTCCTCCAGCAGCGTATCCAATACGCGCTCGCGCAGCGCCTCCATCTCATATTCCTCGCCCACGCGGAAATCCGCCGGCAGATCGAGCTCATGCGCATAGCGCCGTAGCAGCGTGGCGCAGAATGCGTGCACGGTCGAGATCTGCGTCAGGTAGAGCCGCGTCGTCTGCCGCTGCAAATGCCGGTTCTCCGGCTCTGCGGCCAGCCGCTCGGCCAGCGCGGCGGAGATTTTCGCGCGCAGCTCCGCTGCTGCGGCGTTTGTATAGGTGATAATCAGAAATTCGTCGATGTTGACCGGGGCGCTCGGGTCGCAGACCTTCCGCAGCAGCCGGTCGATCAGCACCTTCGTCTTTCCGGAGCCAGCCGCCGCTGAAACCAGCAGCGCGCCGCCCTCGTTGTCAACGACCGCCTGCTGTGCCGCCGTCAGCGTCACCGCCATTGCGAACCCTCCTTTCCACTTCGTCCCAGAACTGTTCAGGCTTCACCGCCGCAAGGTATCGCCTCGCCTGCGTGCAGAGATCCTGATGGCAGACCGTCCGATAGTCGCAGTATTGGCACGCGGACTGCATCGGCCCGCGCACCAGCGGGTCGGGTGCCACCTCTCCGGACAGAATGCCGTCCGTCAGCCGTTCCAGCGATCCGCTGATAAACCGGTCGAGCAGCGTGAGCTGCTCACGCGACGCGAGGTCGCCCGCCAGTCCGTCCTTTTTCCGCTGCACCGGCAGATACTCCGGCCGCTCGCCGTCCTCCATCGCCTGTAATACGCGCTCGTCATCCAGCAGCAGTCCCTTGCGCCGCACTTTTTTTCGGCGCATTGTCTCCACGTCCTCCGCCGTCTGCCCCGGGTCAATCCGATCCATCCCCGCGCGGCTCGGCACATAGAGCACACCCGCCGGCAGAACCGTCTTTCCGTACCGCTCCGCGCCGTAGCGTCTCAGGGCAAACAGGTAGATCAGCATTTGCAGTCCCTCGCCCTCCAGAATCGACGCGTAATCAAAATCCTTCTGCCCGGTCTTGTAGTCTACAACGCGGTAATAGGCCGTGCCCGCCGTCTCGTAGAGGTCGACGCGGTCGACAAATCCGGTCACCTGTCCCTCACCGCGTCCCGCGTGTACCGCCACCGGCGGCAGCGCGCCGTCTCTGGCGAAGGAAAGCTCTGTATCCACAGGCACGAACTGCGACTTGCGCAGCTCCCGCCCGACGTCAGTCACAATTTCCAGCACCTCGCGCCGGTTTCGCGCGAACAGATAGCGAAACCGTTCGCTGTCTGCCACCAGCTCCGGTAAGACGCTCTGCGCGTAGGCTTGGATGTGCCGGTCGGCAATGGTGCGCAGCTCCTCGTCCGATACGGCATGGAATCCGCCGCGCCGCATCGTCTCCTGCACGGTCTGCTCCAAAATCGCGTGGACGAACGTGCCAAACAGCGGCGCGTCAAACCGCGCCTGCTTCCAAGGCTGCGTTTTCAATCCATACCGCTGGAAAAACGCATATTTGCAGGCGGCAAACTGGTCAATGCGCGATGCCGAGAGCTGAATCTGCCGTCCGTAGAGACCGTGCACGGTCTCATCCTCCAGCGGCGTAAACGCGTACCGGCTCTTTTGGGTAAGCATCTGCGCCTGGGTCAGCAGCGCCGGGTGCGGCTCCAGCAAACGCTGCCGCCCCTGCCGCACAAATACGGATGCAGCAGCAGCCGCGTCCGGCAGGTAGGGATAGTCCTCTGCCCGCAGCTTCCGGCAATTGGGAAACAGCGCCGTCGTCCGCTCCACAAGATACGAGGCCTGCCCGCTGTATCCGAGCACGACCTCCTCTGTCACCGCCGAGAGCGCCGCGTAAATCCAGCCAAGCTCCCGTTCCAGCCGCGTCTCCTGTGCCGGCGCGACGTGAATGCCGTAGCCAAGCAGCTTTTTCCGCTCCTCATCGGAAAGCAGTCCCGCCGCCGCTTCAAACGAGGGAAATTTCCCCTCCTCCGCGCCCAGCAAAATCAGATGCTTTGTCTGCTTGTGCCGGATTGATGCCAGCGGCGCAACCTGCACCTCATCCGCGTTCGCCGGGATCGTTCCGATCTGGTAGCAGCCGAGCACCAGTTCAAAAATCCGGATAAAGGTCTCCTGCGTCATCGGCTGCCGCCACGCGATCTGCCAGATCTGTTCCAGTGCTTGCAGCAAATATTCATAGACTTGCTCAGTCTGCTGCGCCTGCTGCGGGTTGCCCGCCGCGCTCTGCCGCGCGCTCTCCGCCGCCAGCCGCTCCTGCAAGCCGATCTCCTGTAAAAAAGCGGCCACCGCTTCCGCCTGTTCCCCCGCGCCCGGCGCTGTGCGCAGGCCGCCGCGCAGCGTTTGCAGCGGACGCATCACCGCCGCGCGAGTCTGCTCTGCCCGCGCATCGTCCTGCTGTTTCTCCCAGAGCAGTCCGCGCAGGCTCCACTTGTAGGCATATTGTTCGAGGTAGTCCGCGTCCTCCGCCGTGACCGGCGAGATGGCGGACTTGAGATACGTCATCACGTCCTCATAGTCATAGCGCTCCGTCGCCCGCAGCGCCGCCAGCACGCCTGCCGCCGCAGGACTTTGCACCAGCGGAATCGTCCCGGCAAAGTAGGCCGGGATGCCGGCGCGCCGCAGCGCTGCGTGCAGCAGCGGAAGATAGGCTGCGCCGCTTGTAACCGCTATGGTAATGTCGCGGTAGCGCGGCGCTTGCCGCAAGTCTGCCGCAGCCTGCCGCAATTGCCGCACTTCACCGTATTCGTCCTGCCGCAAATTCTGCCGCTCGTCTGCCGCAGCTTGCCGCAAAGGATCTTCACCGTTTTGCCGCACAAGTCGTCGCACATACTCCGCAGCAAATGCGCACTCCTCCGCGCACGAATTCGCCTTGCACACGGCAATTTCATCGGAAATTTCAGTGTAAATCTCCGCAGTTTCTCCAAAAACCGAGCCTAACCAGCAAGAAATCCGCTCGTTTCGCTGCGCGGCCTGCGGAAAAAACGCGCGCTCCACCGGCACGTTGGCTTCCCTTGCAAGCGCAGTGAGCTGGCGCATCGTTTCCGCTGCGGTTGCAAAAATCGACAGGCTTCGATCTCCGGCCGGCAGCGCAATCGTGATGTCTGCCTGCGGCAGAAGCGTCTGCAAAATCTTGCGCTGTGCCGCCGTAAAGTCCGAAAAACCATCCAGATAGAACCGCTTTCCGGCGGCATAATCCTCCTCAAATAGTTGCGTATCCAGCGTATATAGCCGCGTAATCGGGTCATTTCTGCCTGTTTTGCAGATAGAAAGGTAGCTTTCATACAGAAGTCCAAGCTCCTGCAATTTTTGCGAAAAGGTTCCCTCTGCGCGCGCCGCGGCGCGGAAAATATCCTGCGGCGACAGGCAATAGCTTAAAAATTCCTCCACCGCCGCGCCGAGCTGCTGTAAGAACGACGGCTTTCCCGCTGCTGCCGCATAATACTTCAATTGTGGCAACACCTGCTGTGCCGCTAAATACAGGCTCAGCTGCCGTCCGCCCTCATCCAGATATTCCTCACAAATTCCACCGTAAATCGACGCAACTCGACCGGAAAGCCGCGAAAAACTCAACACTTCTGCGTAACGGCTGATGGAATCACCGCCAATCCGACAGAGTTCGCGCTCCGTTTCATGGGAATATTGCTCCGGAACAATCAATATATTACCGCTTTTTCCCCTTGCGGCATTGCCGCAAATACGGCTGAGCACTTCCCGCGAAACCTCTAACCGATCTGCGCCGTAGAGCAGCGTTAGCATTGCACCGGCCTCCCAATTGCATGATTTTGCAATATTATAGCATCACGGCGCAAAAAAAGAAAGGGATGCTTATGCACCCCAGAGCAAGGATTTCAGTTTTTCAAGCCATTCCAGTGTTTTAAATTTGAGCACGTAGCCGCTGTCAGCGCCGGTAATGAGCTTAATTTCCGAATCAGAAAAACCGCCGGAGACCGCAGCGCTCTCTAAATCCTCCATGCTGGCCGCAGTGCAGAGCGTCGGAAATACAACGCACCACCAGTTGTGTCCCTGGCCTTCGCCGATAGTGACACGCAGCGTCCGGTAAACACCGGCTGGCAGAGAGAAGGTCTCATAGTCACGCGTTGGGAAGCGTTCATTTTGCAGTGTGACCGTAACCGCATCCTCACGACCTAATGCGTGCAGCGCGTTGACCGCAGCCGTTTTCAGCGTACCAAGCTGTGCGGAGAGGGCGGATTCTGCGCTTTTCCCGGATTGCAGCAGCGGCTCTGCAGCGAAAAGAACCGCATCCCGCACACGCAGTTTGATTGCCTGATCGGTTTCAGAATCAGAGTTGGCTACGACGTGCAGCCGAATCAGTTTTTCCGAGAGCTGACGCTGCTGCGTCTGCAAGTAGACGCAAGACAGTAGGCCAAGCGTCAACGTTACAATAAAAATAATTGAAAAGCTACGTTTTTTCATAAAAATGACCCAGACTTTCTATGTAAGATATAGAAAGTCTGGGCATAATTTGTTGGATTTATACCGTTGTGCTCAAAAATACCTGAGAATATTTCTCCTTGAGCATCATGCAGGCGACGCTGGCATACTCGAACGAGTCGTAGATACCGAATACGGCGGAACCGGAGCCGGTCATCTGCGCGCCATACGCGCCATAGGTAATCATCATGGAGCGGATATAGTTGATGTCGAAATGCTCCTTCAGCACAAGCGGCTCAAAGACATTGCAGAGACTTCCACCGATGCCAAGCAGCTCTCCTTTTTGCAGGTTGGCCATCATCGCGCGGTGATCGGGGCGTTTTTCGATAAATTCTTCGTCAAGCTTCGCATAAAGCTCCCCTGTGGAAACGGAAAACTCCGGCTTGCAGACGACAACAAAAAACTCCGGTACGCCGGGGATCTGCGTGAGCAGCTCACCGCGGCCCTCCACCTGCGCCGTGCCGCAGAGCACGCAGAACGGCACGTCGCTGCCAACCTCTGCGCCAAGCTCGCAGAGCGCCGCGATGGACAGCGGCTCACCATAGTGGCGGTTTAACCCACGCAGCACCGCAGCGGCATCCGCACTACCGCCGCCGAGTCCCGCTTCCGTCGGAATCCGCTTATTGATGAAAATTTCAAGCCCGGTTGTCTGCTTGCCGGTGCGGGCGAAGAACGTCTCCGCAGCTTTCCATGCAAGGTTGTCCGCATCCTGTGGAAATCCGTCTGTTTCAAGCCGTACTTCCGACTGCTCCGCCTTCGGGTCGACAATCACCTCGCGGTAGCAGTGGACGGCCCATGGCGCATCCGTGTCAATATTGAGCACAACGTCGTCGCGCAGCGAGATGGTCTGCATGATCGAGCGGATGTTGTGGTAGCCGTCCGCGCGCTTGTCCAGAACATCGAGTGTCAGATTGATTTTTGCAAATGCACTTTCCGTGATAACTTCCATTACTTGATTTTTCTGCCTTCCAGATAGTATCTCTTTTCACGGCTGTGACCCATCGAGAACGTCTTTCTCGGGAGTACGCCGTCTGCAATGACGCCGCGGAAGAGCTGGCTCTTTTCCATCGCGGGCAGCAGGAAGCCGATGGTATCCGGCTTTTGAGCCAGTTCAATGAGTGCGTCATCATCGTGGATATAGTCAATTTCGCCGGCATGAGCTTTCAAATAGTCATCGAGGAAATGCTGCAAAATACCGACCGCCAGCTCACCCTTGCTCTTGTCGAGCACGATGGTGCCGCTTTCCTCGCCGATATACCATTTGACCGGGAAGCCTTCCTTGCCGCCGCAGGCTTCTTCCAATGCCGAGAGCAGTGCTTTCGGTTCAGTTTTGAAGATCACGCGGTGAATCGGCTCAAACACCTGTGCCGGGTCGTGGATGTTTTCAAGCTCGACAAGCGCATAGCGCGCCGGATGATTTGAGAGATCTTCCCCCGGATGGTTCTGCTTCAGCTCCTCATAGCAGCTCTTGGCCGTGGCAAGCGAATGGTTTCCGTCGCCAACCGCAAAGACCATCGGCGTGCCCTTGAGACCCTTATATTTTTCGCCGACGGTCGCGGAATACTTTGTGAGCGCATCGTTGAACGTCTCGGCGTCCTTGCCATCGACAAGCCAGCCGGTAATGTGGCCGCCGTCCTCCATGAGATCAAAGTCGTAGAGTTTTTTCAGGCTGTCCTTCTTTGCGCCGATCGGCTCGATCAAGACCTTGTCGTGGTCATCGCAGAGCATCAGAATATGCGGCAGCTCGATGGGAGCGTCGCGGCGGACGCGCTGGCGCGGCGGAATCCGCTCCGGCACGGTGCGCTCGGTGGCACGGATGGCCGAGACTGCACCCGGTGTATAGTCGTAGGCGTCGAGGTCGACCATGCCAACGAGACCTTCGCGGACGGAGCCGTTCTCCAACGTGCGCTCGACGTAGACATAGCTGTTCGGATAGGTCGTGAAAACGTCATTTTTCATATAATCCGCCATGGTTTTGTTGATAACCGCGGTGTGCTCCGCTTCCATCTCGGTGCCAAGCTCCGCTTCCGGCAAAATCAGGTTGATGGTTGAGACGGCGCCCTCCGCATTTTTCCGGACGCGATCCCAATAGGCCTGATCGGAGGTAAACTGATCGCAGGCGATAACCGCCCATTTTTCCATGTGGTCTGTCTTGGGAAGCAAAATGTCAGCAGGTAAAAAAGCGTTCATAGTCGATCCCCTTATCTTAATTTTTTAGGTTTACTGCATTGCACCGCAGATCCCGGCGAGAAGCTCGTCATACGTCTCAAACGCCGGAAGCTGCGGATAATCCGCTTTGATTTTTTCTGTGCTGCGGAACAGGAATCCCGCATGGCTGGCTAAAATCATATCGAGGTCGTTGTAGCTGTCGCCAGCGGCAATCGTTTCATATCCGATGGACTGGAGCGCGCGCACGGTGGTCAACTTCGACTGTGCGCAACGCATTTTGAAGTCAGTGATTTCGCCGGACGGCGTGACGACAAGGCTGTTGCAGAGAATCGTCGGCCAGCCGAGCTTTCGCATCAACGGCTGCGCAAATTCGGCAAAGGTATCGCTCAGAATGACAACCTGCGTCCGGCTGCGAAGCTCATCCATAAATTCCTTCGCACCGGGCAGCGGATCAATCTGCGCGATCACATCCTGAATCTCCCGCAGACCAAGGCCACGCTCTTTCAGCAGCGCCAGACGCCAGCGCATGAGCTTATCGTAGTCCGGTTCATCGCGCGTGGTTCTGCGCAGCTCCGGAATCCCGCTGGCTTCCGCAAATGCGATCCAGATTTCCGGCACCAAAACGCCCTCAAGGTCGAGACAGGTGATATACATGGACGATTCCTCCTAAAAGTATTATACAGATTTACCAAACAAATGCAACCGGAAACCGATAGTTTCCGGTAATTTCGAATAACTAAAAAATTTTTGTGCAAACTATGGGCGAAGGAGTTGATAACGATGAATGTGATTGCATGGATTCTTGCGATCATCGGTGCCATCAACTGGGGACTGGTCGGCTTTGCAAAATTCGATCTTGTCGCCTGGATCTGCGGCGGCCAGACCGCATGGCCGAGCCGTGTGGTTTACGCACTGGTTGGCCTTGCCGGACTCTGGTGTATCGTGACGCTGTTTCAGCGCGGCAGCAAACCGCAGGAATCATAAAAAAGCAGCGGGCAGAGAATCTGTCCGCTGCTTCCCTTTTTCGGACAATGCGTCGTTATCCAAGATTACAGCGGACGATGCACTGATATGTTGCGCCGCCGTAGGTCGTGCTGACGGTTGCGGTGCCCTTCCCGACCGCAGTGACCACACCGGAAGCGTCGACCGTGCAGACAGAGTTATCTGAGCTAACCCAGCTTACACCGGAGACGCTGTTGCCGTCCGCATCCTGAAGGCGGAGCTTGAAATACTCGCCCATCAGAGACATCGTCACGTCAGAATGACTGATGGAATAGCTGCCGCTCGCAGCATCACCGCCCTCGGCGCTGTCGCCGAGGTTGCAGCGGACAATACATTTGAGCGGCTCATCGTAACCATCAATCGTCACGGTGATGTTCGCCGTGCCGCTGCCCATGGCGGTAATCAGACCGCCGCTCGTGATGGTGGCAACGGAGTTGTCGCTGCTGGAGAATGTGATTGCCGCATCCTCCGGCGCATTCTTGACCGCGAGAGAAAACTGTTCGCCTGGGGAGAAGAACGTCATATCCTCGTTGTTCAGCTTCGGTTCCTCGGCAGGCGTCTGCTCGTCCTCGATGAGCTTAAAGTCGCAGGTGACAAGGCACGTTGCGGTCTGCGTGCCGCACTTTGCCGTAATGACGGCGCTGCCGGCGTTTACAGCGACAATCTTCCCCTGCTGGTTCACCGTCGCAATCGATTCATTGTCCGAGGAAAAGACAACCTCCTCGGTGCAATCCGCCGGTTCGCGGGTATAGGTGATGCCGTAGAACTGCTCTGCTTCTTCAAATGTGACCGACGTCGTACCGAGCGTCAGCTTTGTGCACGTCACGGGCGCGGCGGGCGTATTGTCGGTCTCCTGCACCTGCCCCGGATCTGGCGTGTAATCTTCCTCATTCATATACTGCTGCTCCGAGGGCTGCTTGGGTTCATCCTGTGTCGTTACCGGTTCCTGCAGCGCTGCGTCAGACGACGTACTGGTGTCCTTCGGAGCGAACCATTTCAGATTATAGATGGCAAACGCCGCACCAGTGAGCACTGCTGCGCCAAGAATCGCGCAGATCGCAACCATCATTCCCTTGGGGATGGAATATGGGTTGTCACCGGTTGTCTTACTGGCGGCTGCCTGCTTTTTCACATTCTTGGCAAGGCGTTTGCCACCTTTTTGACGTTTTTGCGGCGCGGTAGCGCCGTCGGCTTTCAAAATAACTGGCTCCGCGGACGCCGGTTCGGCAGATTTCCCACACAGCGGGCACTGCGGCAGGGACGCGTCGAAGCTCGTCCCGCAATATTCACACGTTTTCAGATCCATAAAATACCTCCATTCAGGCAGGGTACAAAACGCCGCAAATTCGGCGCACTTTGGCAAAAATGTCTGCGTTTTCCGAAGTATGGAACGGAGTTTTGCGAAGTCCATTCTACACTTGAAGCGATTATACCATAATCAGCGCCAAAAACCAAGGGTTTTACACAATATATTGTATTGCAATTTTCCTAAAAATCGCTTAAAATATAA